>JARLHC010000020.1 GCA_031292455.1 Ignavibacteriaceae bacterium | reverse complement strand
ATAGAGGGCAATCCTAACTTTGCTAGCGCCTATATAGAATCATTTAATTAAAATCATTTTCTTAACCTCTGTGTACTGTCCTGCATCTAATTTGTAGAAATATATTCCGCTGGGAAGATCAGTTGCATTGAAGTTGATGGAGTAATTCCCTGCATTCTTATATCCGTTCTCAAGAACTTTTACTAATTGTCCTAATGTATTATAAACTATTAATTTTATATTAGAAGCAGAAGGTATTGAATATGATATTACTGTGCTTGGGTTAAATGGGTTGGGGGAATTTTGGTAAAGGATATACTGTCCTACTGTACTTGTCTGGGAGCTCAATGATGAAATATCATTCGTTGTGCCAGAAAGGATTACCTGTCTTGCAATCATTTGCTCTGCACCATTGTATGATCCTATATTTCTAATGTTAAATGAAACTTTAAATGTACCGTTCTGAGTTGGTTTAAATGTTATTGGTACAACCAAAGAATCATTTGGCTGAATTGTTACAGGTACTTTAATGCTGGTAATAAACGACATATCGCTGCAATAAAATTCATTTATAGTAACTGCCGTATCATGCCGGTTAAAAACAGTAATCTGTTTTAACATAGAATTTCCGATCGTTACTTTTCCAAAGTTAAGAGAGTCGGAATTCGTAGTAAACAGATTGGTTTTCCATTGATACTTAAAAGCTCTGTAAGTATCATAATAACTCTGGTAGCTCAAATCATAAGCAATGGAACCATCCGTTGTAACTTCAGTAAGCACCGGATCCCAATTTTGTCCCCATGAGATAACCCTGTTTCCGTTAGGCATCTCTTCAACTGAGCCTTCCGTTACAGTATATATGTTATCGTGATAAATACGGTTTACAAGTATTGCCGTTTTATTTACCTCATCAAGTTTGTATTCTACAGCACTCGAAAGTTGTAAAGGATGATAATCCCCGTTATCAAAAAGGCTGATATTACCATTCGAAAAGCGCCTGATATCATGCTGACGGGAAAACCCTAGATTATCATTAATAAAAGTAAACTGATTGTTCTTGCCTCCAAAACGCCAAATTATATCCCCGGTCTTATGGTCAACTTTTGTAATTTCATCAAGATTTCTTGCCGAGATAAGAAGATTTCCATCGCTGTCAATTTCAACCGAATTGAAGTGTGCAAAATCAATTTGAAGCTGTGTTAAATCTATTTCCGTGTCTACATCAGTAATCTTATAATGATCAAGCGCATCCCATTCAAATATTAAATTACCGCTTGGGTCAAATTCCTGTAGCGCACCGTCAATTATTTGAGCATTTGGATTACCTCCAGGAATAATCTTGCTCATATCTTTCGTAACAACTCTTTTACCAAAAATATAATAACTGCCATCTGGTAAAACACGGAGGTCGTGAACATCTGGAGTATATCCATTAGTTGTAATAAAATTACGTTCTAAGTTAAGAGAACTATCCAGCCCATAACAATTTACAGGATAAATAAAATATGTTAATTCTCCATCCAGCTGTAAATCAAAATCATAAATAATCCCGTTTACTTTTCGATAAAAAACAGGGGTACCTTCATTATCTATAATTTCTAAATATGGCGATGGAGACAGAAAAAAATAACCAGGTGAAGGATTGTCCGATTTATTAATAGTAGGAAGTGGCAAATACGTTGGCAATGAAGTGTCGGACACTGATACCGATAAAGATTTTGAGCTGATCCTAGCTTTATTTATAACAGTTTTTTGTCTGTCTAATAAACGATGGTTAACTGCAAATGAAGACGAATCATTTGCAGGATAGATATATTGACCTTTCTGAATATTTTGAGCCTGGATTAAGTTTGAATAGAGAATAAGAATTCCTATCAATAATAATATCGTATTAACCATCCTTCTCATATGAAATGTCTTTAAAAATGATTTCATATCATTTAAGAAGTATCATCTTTTTAATAGAAGTAAAGCTTTCTCCTTTATTCCCGGTTGTATTTATTGAATAAAAATATACACCGGATGATAAATATGTAGCGTTCCATGTTATTTCATAGTTGCCTGGTTTCTTCATCTCATCTACCAGCGTCGTTACCTTTTGTCCGATTACATTATATATATCTATTCGTACCCTGCTTTCCTGTGGAATTGAATATTCTATTACAGTCGAAGGGTTAAAAGGATTGGGATAATTTTGAGATAACTCATAACTTTTTATAGTATTATTAAGATTCCTTATACCGGTAACATCGTAGGAAATTGTAAAAGGCGAATTACTTAAGTCGAATAAGTCGGCGTTACTAATACTGGATATCTTAATTTTATAAATTGTATCCTGCGGCAAACTAGATAGTACATGCCATTGAAATGCATTAGTTCCGGCAAAAATAGTATCACCAATAACCGAGGCAATATTATTCCCCTTTATTAGCTGAATATTTACTGTATCAGTAATATTAGATTCCCACCGAATTACATAAGTTGAATCCAAATAAAATTTTTCTCCGCCGTTTGGAGATAAAACTTTTACATAAGGAGATGCCGTATAAAAACTTTCAATATTCGACCAGCTGCTTGTCCCGGCAGAATTTATATTGTTTACTCTCCAATAATAAGTTGAATTATTGGTAACTGGGTTTAGTAAAAAGAAAGTTGAGGTTAAATTCGAATTGTCAACAACCAAACTGCTGAAGGATTGATCTGTGGATACCTGTAAATGATAGGTCCGAACAGCTCCACGCGTGCCCCATACTAACTTTACAGCTGCCAGCCCGTTAACAATTGCGCTGTCATGTGGAGCTAACGGGACAGGAGCATATGAGGAATCAACCGTTTGTGGTACGCCGAATGCAAAATCACCGAAGTTCGAGGTAGTAAAGGTGAGTATATTCTTTGTAGGATCATAACTGGTCGCAAGAGGTTCAAAAATATTTCCGCCGGCGTTTCTTGCATATACTATAGTTGAGTTGGGATTAGTTACTGCCGGATAATTGTAAAGATTAATCTGGACTTCGCCGGTATATGAAGTAATTCCCAGTTCTTTAATGTTGAAATAGTTTGATGCAATTAGGGGCGCAGTTGTAGTAAAATTGGGATTTATTGGAGCATAATTGTATTTTGAGGCAATAACATTGGCATAAAGTGATGAATTTAATTGGTCAAACTTAATGGTAATTCCAGTTGTATCATTTAGGGTGTTAAACTTATAACTATTTCCCTGAATTATTTCGAGGTTTACATTTGCTTCCGGAGTTTGGCTTAACCATTGGTATTTATAAGTACGATATGACAATTGTCCCGCCGGCATAAATAATTCAAGTGCTGTTGATTTATCAGCATTAACTTCAGTAAATAATGGTATTCCATTGCTGCCTGATGCTTGCCCCCAACCTACAATAGTATTTCCGTTTGGCAGTCTTTCAACGGAACCCATTGCACTTGCATATATGTCAGCAGGTAAATGCCTATATTCCCAAACCAGAGTCGCTGTTTTATTTAGTTCATCTAACTTATATTCAACTCCACGGGAGTAATTGGGTGAATGCTGCTCACCATTATCAAATAAAGTAATATTGCCATTGGGCAATACTCCAACATCATGTTGATATGAGAAATATGTGGGAGCATTTTCACTGTGTTCGTTTATAAAAGTGAATTCATTTTGCTTCCCGCCTAAAATCCACATTACATTGCCTGTCTCACGATTTATTTTTACAATACTTGAAAGATGCCTCATGGAGACAAGTATATTTCCATCAGTATCAATTGCTAATCCATTGGCATGGATTAGATCGACATTTTGAGAAGTCAGATCAAAATACGAGTCCGTTATTGGAAGATAATCCCAGCTTCTCCACTGAAATATTACATTTTTGGATGCATCTAATTCCTGTACAACCAATCCGGTAACAGTAGCGCCCGGGTTTCCACCGGGAACAATCTGGCTCATATCCACAGGTTCTGGATCATTTGCAAATAATACAGTGTGCCCATTAGGTAATAGCAGAAAATCATGTGCATCAAGTTTATAGCCGTTGCCGCATTGGAATGTATCAATCGGCGTTAAAGCTGTGTCCAAAATAAAATAACCACCCGCTCCGTTTGCGTATGAATAGGATAGGTTTCCATTTGGTTCCATTTTAAAAAGATTTGCCACTTGAGGAAGCTTTTTATATTTAACTACACTTCCATCGTTATTCAATATCATTAGATAATATCCAATTGAATTATTGTTACCCTGCGATTTATTTGTAATAAATATATTCCCCGGCGCAGGGTTATTTGAAGACCCCACTGTTATTTGAGGGAAATCGGAAGGTAAGGTATCTGCAGCTAATCCTTTATTTACAGATTTTTGTTTGTCAGCATTATTAACCATGCTTTTTATAAATCCATTTCCTGATGGCAAAAGGTCTGTTAAGTCTAAAGGTTGTTGCAGCGATGTTGTTTTAAAATGAATTGATATTTGAGGAATAACCTTTCCTTCCTTTGTTTTAATACCTGGATTAACAAAAATACTTATTTCCTCATTTGCTGAGAACTGAGTATTGGGCATGAATATAATTGTTTTATTGTCATCTGATAATTTTACAATCCCTGAATGTATTCCGCTTATAGATCCGCTTATGGAAAATTCGTCAGGAGATAGACTCTCTGGGTCAATATTCTCACCAGATTTCAAAATAATATTTGTATTTAATGAAACAAGAGTAGAATTGTCCTTGGGTGATATATATATAAAGGATTGGGAAAAGATGAAATTGTTTGAGAAAAATAAAATGGTGGCAAGTAATAGGTAATTTAAAGTATTCATATAGGCCTTCAGTATTTACTAATGAAATTAATCACGCAGAATGGCGACACTTTAAGCTTAGACCTTTTTATGACATGGTAGGTTTAATATCTCTTATCTATTTCTAATCTGCCCCCGCAAAAAAAAACTTCCTGATTCAAGCGCTTTCTCGCAAACTAAGATCTTCTTTGCTATTTATGCGGTAATTTATCAACGCTGGTTGCCTTGAGGATTATCCTGCCTCCCTAATTCAGAATATGGTTTTGAAATTCCTTTGGACTCATGCCTGTTTCTTTTTTGAACAAACGGGAAAAGTACGGCGGGTTATCAAATCCAAGCTGGTATGCAATTTCAGAAATACTGTGGTTCCTCCCCACAAGCATATTCTTAGCTTCGGAAATTACATAAAGATGAATCAGTTCTAAAGCAGTTTTCCCCGTTTCCCGCTTCAGCAAATCACTTAAATATTTGGGCGACAGGTTAAGCTGAGTAGCCATATAGTTCACGGTAGGTAGCCCTTTTACTTCCGCATCTCCTTTATCAAAATATAAATTAAGGCTCTCATTGAATTTTGTAACCGTAATGCCTGATAATGGTTTCCGGTCAATAAACTGTCTCTTATAGAAACGCTGCGCATATTTCAAAATAGAATCAAGATGTGAAAGGATAATAGATTTACTAAACTCATCCGGATTATTGTGATATTCTGTTTCTATTTTGTTGTATAGTGACCACATGATTTCTTTTTCTCTGGGTGAAAGATGAAGCGCTTCACTTGTTTCATAGTCAAAAAAATCATATTTCTTAATATCTGTAAATAATGGATGACCCATCAAAAAATCTTCGTGCAGATGAATAACAAATCCTTTTTCTTCTAACTGAAGACCTCTTGCAGTAATTTTTTGTTGTGGCTTTGTAAAAAACATCCAGCCTTTATCATGGTCGTATTTTGTTTTACCATATAATAATTCACCTGCTTTCACCTTCTTAAAACAAATAATGTAAAAATCGCACATGAATTCCATGTCTTTTTTAAGATGGGACTTGCCTCTTAACATATTTAAACTGAACAAAGGATGTTCCGGTGCAGGAAATCCCTCTTCCTGATCTAATTCACTAATTGTTTTAAAATGTTTCATATTAAAAACTTAAATAATTGTAACTTTTTTATCAATACTTAAACTACAACCATTAATTACATTGCCCTTTCAAGAATTTTTTGGCTTATATCCAGAGTAAGATCCTGAGTTTCCGAAAGTGCTGTCAGCCCATGTGCTTTTAACTGTTCAATAACAACCGGTATTTTATCTGCGTTTACGTTATATAATGAAAGATGGGTTCTCACTCCAAGACTTTCAAAGAATTCACTGGTCTTCTGTATCGCAAGGTCTATCTTTTCTTCTTCACTGCCGTTCTTTATATGCCATATACGTTCTGCATATTGCAGAAGCTTAGCACGTTTTTGAATGCGCCTTACCTCAAGTACGGCTGGAAAAATGATCGCTAATGTCTGACCATGATCGATTCCGAATAAAGCCGTTAGTTCATGACCGATCATATGAGTTGTCCAGTCCTGCGGAACTCCCGTACCAATAATGCCATTCAGTGCCATGGTTGCGCTCCAGACAAGATTAGCGCGTGCATCATAATTCTCAGGTTCAGATACCGTTGTCTGACCAATTTCAATAAGTGTTTGTAATAAACCTTCAGCTATACGGTCCTGTACTTTTGCATCCACAGGGAATGTCATATATTGCTCCATGGTATGTACAAATGCATCTATCACTCCATTGGCAACCTGAACCTTCGGAAGTGTGAAAGTAATTGTCGGATCCAATATTGAAAATTTAGGAAATGCCGCTTCACTCATTACCGGAAATTTCCCGTGCTCATAACTTATTACAGCTCCATTGTTCATTTCAGATCCTGTGGCAGGTAACGTTAACACTGTGCCGAATGGAACTACTTTTCCTAATGCATCGAAAGGAATATGTCTGAAACCGTACTTCAGCAATTCACGCGGGTCTCCCTTATAATTAGAAGCAAGTGATATGAATTTAGTCCCGTCAATAACGGATCCGCCGCCGACTGCAAGTATAAAATCAATATTCTTGCTTCGTACTATTTCTATAGCTTTAATCAAAGTTTCGTAGTGGGGATTTGGTTCTATTCCGCCGAACTCGTATACTTTTCTCTTGCCAAGTATGGTCTTTACTTTATCGGTAAGACCGCTCTTTTTGGCGCTTCCTCCTCCAAAGGTTATCAATACTGTGGCATCGGTTGGAACATATTTATCAATGCTCCCAAGTCTGTCCTTACCAAATAAAATCCGGGTCGGGTTATAAAAATCAAAATTAAACATATTTAATCCTTCTTATTTTTGTTAATATACAAAATACTTTTTCTTTTATATTCTTGCT
>JARLHC010000103.1 GCA_031292455.1 Ignavibacteriaceae bacterium | reverse complement strand
TAGGAGTATTTTCCTTTGACAAGGGTTATATTAAAGGCACCTACACTAACAACAAAAGTAAAAAAGTATTCCATTTCAGTCGTATAGATTCAAACCCGAACTAGTTTAGGATACTAAAACGAATAACATAATGTGTAATTTTAATTATATTATTCCAAACTTCCTGAACACAAAGGTAATAGTAAAATGAAAATTAAAATAATAATCTTTCTCTTTTTTGTATTCATATTTAATATCATAAATAACCCAGTTTCTCTTGCTCAAAATAATGATGAACCTAATTTTAATGATTACGACGATACGCAATTCGGAAGGGACCATTATAGCCGTGATCTATTGTATTATTATGACAACAAGCTAAATGAAATTTATAATGGAATACTTAAAATCTATAAGGATGATACCTTGTTCATCAAAAGAATGAAGATTGCACAGAAAGCATGGATTGTTTATAGAGATGCACACGTTGTTTCTAAATATGGATATACCCAGGATGGATTACTTGATTCAGTTGGAATTCTTTTCTCAGGGTGTTTGGCCGAGGAACTTACTGAATTGATTAAGAATCGAATTGATGAACTTAAAGTTTGGTTTGAGGGATTCGATTACAACACTGGTTATGTTTGTCCAGACGAGATGGATAATTCTGTTAAATCCAAAGAAGAAGTTGATAAAATAAAAGCGAATATGAATAAAACTAAAAAGAGTTATAAATAGTATATAATGGATAGCTTATTTTGATTGCAAAATTAAACAACAAAATATTAACCTATATTACATCATAAATGAAATGAATTAAACAATACAGCCGTCCCCAACTACCTATTAAGTATTTTATCTATAAATGGGCAAAAAAATATAAGATTGAGCAATTAACATAAATCCCATTTGCAGATAAAATACAGTTGTGCGAAACCGGTCTGCATAGCTTTTACTATGGGTATTTAATCCGATATTGTCTGCTCCATTCACTTTATTATTTTGCTTCATTTTATTTTTACTTCGGATGTTGCTTCGTAAAATCATTATATTTTTTCTCTTCACACCTTGATCGAGCTAAGTTTTTCTTTCCCTGACATAATTCACCGCTTCGGATATTTTCTTCAGGTTATTTGAACAGTATTATTAGAACATTCTTTATTTCAGGCTGCTCTTATAGCAACATTGATACAACCCATCATTCCAGTTTTACATTGCGGACATTTTTTAATGTCCCGGATTGTTACTTCAGTTTGTATTAGCTCAGTTCTTACTTTATTTGCCGTTTGATTTATTGGAATATCCTCTTTTGGGGCCAATATCTCACGACACTGCGCCAATGCCTTTTTCTTATTCCTGCTGCTTAATATTCCATAGTACCTGATCTTGAAAAATCCTTCCGGCAATATGTGAAGCATAAATCGCCTTATAAATTCAACAGGACTAAGAGCCATTTCTTTCTTTTCATTTCCTTTCCGGTAGTCTTTCCATTCAAATATAACATGTCCATTCTCTATTCTTTTTATCCTGCTGTTTGTTATGGCTACTCTATGGGTATATCTTCCTAAATATTCAAGAACTTGTTCCGGACCTCCAAACGGACGCTTGCAGTAGCTAATCCATTTCTTCTTATACAGAACATTCAATAATTCATGGAACATTTCCGGGGTGGATAGATATTTTATACTTCCGGTAAATTTCAGTTCTTCGCTCTTATATACTTTCTTAAAGTAGTACAAAAACTTCTTCTTAAATAAATCAGAAATGATATTGACATGGATAAAGAACTCATTATATTTTGCTTTTTTCGATAATACCCATCTTGCTTTATTTCTTATTAACCCACCACCGGGTACTATACAATGCAAATGCGGATGATCCATCAGGTTTTGTCCCCAAGTGTGCAGTACAGCTATCAATCCGATTTCGGCTCCCAAATGTTTTTCGTCTTTTCCCAATACCAGAAGTGTTTCGCTTGCTGCCCTGAAAAGTAAATCATACATAATCTGTTTATTGACCAGAACTATTTTATTCAATAAGTCAGGTATTGTAAAAACTATATGATAATATGGAACCGGTAATAATTCATTTTCCCGTTTTATTATCCATTTTTCTCTTTCCGTATATTGACATTTGGGGCAGTGCCTGTTGCGGCATGAATTATATGCCACTCTCTCGTATCCGCATTCATTACACCTTTCTGTATGACTCCCCAGTGCAGCGCTCCGGCAACAAACTATTAAATTCATCACCTTTGTGTAATAGGTGGGAACTGGATAGATCTTTCTGAAAGCATGACCATACTCCCTGAATATATCTGCTATCTCTAATCCGTTAGTCCGCATTCTGACACCTCATTATGCTGTCTAATGGATTTATTATTTTACTCTTTGCAGAATCCTCAATGTGAAGATATATTCTTGTGGTTGATAAGCTTGAGTGACCAAGTAATGACTGGATTGTAAATATATCACAACCGCTCTCTAACAGATGGGTTGCAAAACTATGCCTGAGTGTATGTACTGATGTTTGTTTTGTAATGCCGGCTTTTTTTTTGCCTGAAAGAATGATTTCTGGATTGAGCTTCCACTCACGGGAATATTTTTGTACCTTCCGGGAAACAACCATTCTTTAGGTTTGTATATTTTATAATAATCTCTTAGCCTTTGCAGTAACACTCCCGATAACAATGTATATCTGTCTTTTCTTCCCTTCCCCTGTTCAACCCTTATCTGCATCCTCTGACTGTCTATATCTCTTATCTTTAATTTAACTCCTTCATTCAGGCGCAATCCGGTTGAATATATTGTCATCAATACAGTTTGGTCCCTGTAGCTCTTTACATTATCAATTATCTTCTTTACTTCATTCATTGCTAATACAACCGGAAGCTTCTTTTCGCTTTTGGGACGGCGCATCTTAAATACAATATCAGGTTTATCCATTACTTCACAGTAAAAGTATTTCAATGAACTGTAGGCCTGTATTATCCATGAAGCACTTGCTTCCCTTAGAAATAATGAATGCAAATACTCTTCCACTTCAGATCGCCCTAATGTATCCGGCGACTTCCCATGAAAGGCCACGAATCTTTTCATGTGATATAAATACATTTCTATTGTACGCATACTGAAGTTTCTCAGCTCCATCTTCATATGCATTTTGTTTTTTAACTCTCCCATAACTTAACTCCTGTAATTTGTTTTTGTTATGGGAATATATTCTTTAACAATATCAACGTAAATACTGATTCTAAACTTTTCAAAATGTCAAAGAACTCTATGGCTACCGCCGACGCGGTTTCGTTCAACTACAATTTTATGGAAATATTCACATTCCAGCATGAGGGTGTGTATGGGGGGATGGATTGGGGAATGCTGCAGGGAGCGGGTGAAAATAGTAACTTTCCGGTTATAACAATTCAGGGTGAAGCTGATTGAAATTATCATATTATACAAATGGAAAGGGTTTTAATATATACTTTATAAAACAGCCCTGACTATGGTTTTACTCATAATCAGGACCATTACTATATCGGGAAACAACCCCCAATATAGATTTTCCCATGTTACTGGAGTATTTAGCTGATCCCGCAGCTTATAACACAGGATATTTTAATTTTGTGAACAAAGTTGAGAGAGTAAGTCTAATTTTTGAAAGCATAGATAATTTCCTTAACAAGTATTTCCCGCCGACAGTTTTTGGGATTTACTGAAACCACGGTTCGGGCTTTATGGAATCCATAATCAAAATCTCCAAGGTTATAAAAACAATCATTAAATTCTAAATTATTGGGAAGATTAAGAAAATCCTGAGCGTATTTCATTCCTGTCAAAAAAAGGATTCGTTTTGGTTTAAGAATAGAGAGCTCAAGCTGAAGCATTTCCTTACAGAGTTCAAATTGCAACTTTCTGGGTTTTTCCAACAAATATGATTTACTGCTGAAAGCTATTTTATATAAATATGTGAGTGCTAAGGATGATGGCCAGTTTGAGCCGTTTTTGCAGATACCAAGTTTTAATACCACATCTTTTATGCAGCCCCAAAAAGGATCGTGAAAAGAATTATATAATGTATTATAGCAGTTTCTGTTTTTAGTATTCCCCCAAAGATCAGTAACATAACTTAAAGGACATAGGGAATCGAGTCCATAAATGCCCGGATGAAAAACTTTAACCTTAAAAATATATTCGGGTCCCTCTTCATTTAATTCTTCAGTTGAAAATTCTTCTCTCCAGTAAAATGGTTCTCGTCCAATAACCAATAATTCGTTTTCATAATTTTGTCCAGCAGCCATATACGAACAGAATAATTTATTTCCATTTGAATTATACTTCCGGAATTTTTTAAGCAGTTCAATGTAGATTTTATCTAAAACCTGGTCGGGAATATCTGTGTGGCTAAAACTGTCATCTTTCATTTAGTGACCAATAGTTAATTATAATTCAATTTTGAAGATATGTGATCAAGCTTGTGCATTAGATTTATTCTAATGGTAATAACAGTGCTTTCAGGGGAATTAATTTTCTCTGCGATTTCAGCAGTTGATAGGTTATCATATTTCCTCGCCAGGTAGTTATTAGTGGATTATTTTGCCTGCATGAAATATAAATTGAGAAAAGGAGAAATGAATCAGTATTAATACGGTATTTTTAGAGAAAAAACAGGTATTAATACGGTAGGCCAGCTTATTGAGAAAATGGCCCAAAATCAAAAAGTAGGTAAATAAGACTATTATAGGGAGAAAAGTGATATTTTAATGTGAAGATTTTCAAAATGTTTATCTAAAGTGCATCCATAAGAAATAGTGGTATTTACGAATAGGATGAATGGGACTAAGAGTATTTTGATTCTTTAAATATGAACTTTTCCTTTCTATTATCTATATTTGAGAAAACATATTATTTTAATGCCTGAATTTAATAAAACCGCTCAAATTGAATATTGGAAAACTACAGCAATATCCGATTTGGAAACTTCTGAAATTCTTATCGAAAAGGGGAAGACTGTTCACGGATTATTCTGGTGTCATTTAACAATTGAAAAGATGTTAAAGGCTCATTATGTTAAAGCTAATAATGAATTTGCACCCAAAACTCAT
>JARLHC010000019.1 GCA_031292455.1 Ignavibacteriaceae bacterium | reverse complement strand
ATATCCGATTTGGAAACTTCTGAAATTCTTATCGAAAAGGGGAAGACTGTTCACGGATTATTCTGGTGTCATTTAACAATTGAAAAGATGTTAAAGGCTCATTATGTTAAAGCTAATAATGAATTTGCACCCAAAACTCATAATTTAATTTATCTATTAAATAATACTGGTTTATCCTTAGATGAAACCAATAATGAATTGATAGGCATATTATTAAAGTATCAATTAGAAGGTAGATATCCGGAATATAAACCCGAGGTACCTGATATTGAAAAAGTAAAAGAATATCTAAAACGAACAAAAGAATTATTCACATGGTTGATGACAAAGTTATAAATATAGTTAAGGATTATCTCAGGAAATTAGAAATAAAAGGTTTGCATATTTCCAAAGCATATTTATATGGGAGTCAAGCAAAAGGTAATGCAACTAAAGATAGCGATATCGATTTAATGCTTGTTTCTCCTTTATTTGATGACAATACGGATAGTTATGCAGCCTTAATATGGTTTTCGGCAAGTGAGGTAAGTTATAAAATTGAACCTATTACAGTAGGCGAGAAGAAATTTCAGTCAGATGAATATTCGCCTTTAATTGGAATTGTAAAAAAAGAAGGTATTGAGATTGCCGCGTGATTGTTTAGCCGGATAATCCATTCGTTAGAAAAATCCTCAAAAACTAACATTAAAATAAAATTAGAAGTTGTTTTTCTTACAAAGCAACCGGGGAAATATCAGCGGAGCAATCCTAAATTAAAAATCAAGGTAACTGATAGGATTTTCTATGGAGTGCTCCAAGAATTCGTAGTGAATTATTGAGACCACTAAATGCATAAATACTTCATTATTTGATGGATTTTTCATAATTTCGCCTTACTAATTAGGAGATAATATGAGCAAGTTCCAATTTGTTATTAAAAGGACAGGGTCTGTAGTCCCTTTTAATGCCGAAAGAATATCAAATGCAATCTACCGGGCTGCCGTTGCAGTCGGGGGGCGGGATAAGGAAAAGGCCGATGAACTAGGACAAAAAGTTATCGCCGTTATGGAAGAAACATTCAAAGAGGGATATAAACCGCATATTGAAGAAATCCAGGATATTGTTGAAAAAGTTCTGATTGAAAATGGACATGCAAAGGTTGCAAAGGAATATATTATTTACAGGGAAGAGGCTGCAAAAAGAAGAGAAGCGGATTCAACTCATTTCTCCCGGCCGCTTGAAAATATTCCATGGAGTAAAATCTGGAAATCACTCGACTGGGCGGTTGCTCATAACCTTAATACTATCGATGGCATTAATTCCAGAATTAAAAACGGCGAGTTCCCCCATATAGTTCATGAATCAGAAGCTGCATACGAAACGCAGCTTGACGCCGCCGCTATAATGATAATGAACAGGAGTAAGGATATTAAAATGGTTATGGTAAGCGGTCCTTCTTCTTCAGGGAAGACCACTACTACATTTAAGCTTCAGTTACGCCTGAAAAAAATGGGAGTGCATTTTGTCCCATTGGTTATTGATAATTATTTCTTTGATCTTGAGCTTCATCCTAAGGATGAATTTGGCGATTATGATTTTGAAACCCCCCACGCCCTTGACCTTGAATTGATTAATAATCATCTGAAACGTTTAGCAGCAGGGGAGGAGGTAAAAATTCCGTATTATGATTTTAAAGAAGGGAAAAGATATCTAGACCGCACCCCGCTAAGAATCAGAGAGAATGAAGTTTTACTAATTGACAGCCTACACGGACTTTATCCGGATTTTAGCAAAGAAATTCCTGCCAGTCAGAAATTCAAGCTTTACCTTGAGCCATTGCTCCAGATGAAAGATGCAAATGGCGCATATATCCGCTGGACGGATATACGGCTGATCAGAAGAATGCTAAGAGATTCAGTGCACAGAGCTTATAAACCGGAACAAACTCTTCTTCACTGGCATTACGTCCGTTCCTCCGAAAAGAGGACTATTCTTCCTTACTCAAACACAGCGGACTATATAGTTAATACTTCCATGTCATATGAAATTCCGCTCTACCGCCCCAGGTTATTGTCTGAATTTGCCGAGTGGGTTAAAAAATATAAGGATGATCCTTTAAGATCAGATGCTTTTGTAAGAGCGCAAAGGGTAACAAAAGTGTTGCAAGCTATTGAACCGGTTACCGACGATTCACCCGTTCCGGGAGAATCTGTGTTAAGGGAATTTATCGGCGGCAGTACAATCGATATTGAATAAAAAAAAGGCTGCTCTTTTAAGGGCAGCCTTTTAGTTTTTCTATCTATTAACGCGGGCTATTTAAGTAAAGTTAATTTTCTTACAGAAATGAAACTACCTGCCTGTAACCTGTAAATATAAACTCCACTTGCTAAGTTGTTCGCTTTGAAGTTAAAGTTATATCTGCCTGCTAACTGCTGTTCGTTAACTAAAGTAGCCACTTCATTTCCTAAAATATTATATACTTTAAGTGAAACAAAGCTATTCTGAGGAATCTGGTATGTAATAGTTGTGCTCGGGTTAAACGGATTTGGATAGTTCTGTTTTAATTCATATCCGCTTACTACAGTAACTTTATCACTAACTCCGGTAGTGCTGTTTGGTGATAAACTAACATCGACATTTAAAGTACTGTTACTTGTGTAATCAATGCTAACTGTTTTCTGTGCATCCTGAAAACTTACCAGGCTCGAAACCATAGTGTAGCTTCCTGCTTCAACGGTTCCAATCATATAAGATCCGTCCAAATCAGATACGCAATAATCAACAAAATCACCGCCGGCATCTACAATATAATTTAACGAGCCAGGTAATGTTGAGCCATCATTTCCTCTTACTGTACCAAATACAAATCCGCCGCCTACATGAACTGTATGCAGTTTAAGGAAGAAATTAACATCCGATACAAGACTTGTTTCGGTAACTACAACTGAATCAGCTTTTTTCCAGTTCATGGTAACGGAACCGTCATACTTAAAGAATGAAGGAACATATCCGCGACCTTCTGCTAATAAGATGTATTGTCCCGGTTCAAGGTTAGTAAATGAATATACTCCTGTAAGAGTATCGGTTTTAGCTCTCCCTTTGAAAACAAATCTGTTATTATTTTGTTTATAAATAATAACCGAACCAGCTACGACAGTTGTTCCTGCCGAATCTTTTACTGTTCCGCTTATTCCATTATTATAAACAGGTTTTGCGGCTAATGTAAAATTGATGTCTGTAACGTTTCCGGTTATTCCAATCCTGTCGGCTGTTTCAAAAGTAGACTTGCCATTATAATACTGAGGAATAAATGCCCGGTTTAAGGGTTCGGCATAAACTACAAGAGTATCACCAGGTTTAACTCCATTTATCTGATAGTTACCCTGTGAATCTGTTCTTGCCACATAAGACAATTCCCAGCAGGACGGGTTATGCTGCCTGTTAGTTATAAATGCTGTTAACATTGCTTTTAGAGAATTGCCGCTGCCGTCTTTAACCCAGCCCGAAACTGAATATGTTACAGGGGGGATAATCCTGGCAAGACCAATGCTGAAATACAATGAATCATTTGCATTTAAAGTAATTTTTGTTGCATTCTGAATAGTTTTTACATTGTCATAAAATTCACCATAGTAACGGCGCGCCGCCGAGTACATATAATAATCCCCGGGTCTTAAGCGTGCACTAAAATTTCCAAAACTGTCAGTCATTACCGACATTCCGAAATTGTCCATTATATGCATTGAGTCGTTTGCAGGAATAAAGTCTACATTTCCTATCCCTACGGTACCCTTTGTAGAATCATCATACAGGTTTCCGCTAATTTTTCCAAAAGCTATAACCGGTGGAACGACTTCTATTTCGACTTTATTTGATGGATCGCTTTCAATATGATTAATAACTGCAGTTACATAATATGAAGCTATATCTCCCTCATGAATCTGAGGATCAATGAATATTTTCTGGAAAGTATCTGATATCTTTATAAATGATGTAGTATCAGATAAAGCTCCCATTTTTTTGTAGATATTGAAACTTACCATAGATGGGGAGGGTGTTTGGGCATAATCCCAGGTAAGCGAAACAACCTGAAAACGCTCCATAGTTGTCGGGCTTGTTAGAGTTGCTTTTAAGTTAGTAGGCGCAGATGTCTGAGCAAAACCCATCATACTTAAGAGCAGAAAAACCATAAGTAGTTTTGTTATTCTCATTATTAAATCCTTTATATATAAGTTATTGACTTTTTTACCCTGTTTATGATGCTAATTATATGCCAGATATTTAATTGTTAATTGGGGATTTATTGGTGATTTCAGGCATAAATTAGTACGCAGAATATTCGCGCTCCCTAACATTATGCGCACTTTTACAAGGGGAATTTGAACAAAAATGTTATTCCGGAATTATTTGCGCCGGATCCGAAATTTCCAAATGCTATAGAAGTATTTCCAGATTCATTTCCCCCTAAAAACAGTAAATCAATCTGCGTATAAGCATATAAAATAATGAAAGTAGTGATCAGTACATTTCTTGTTTTAAAAGAGCTGTTATATGATTCATACCGGCCGGCTATATTATTTCCGTCTGTCTCGTTAAGATATTTTTTTTCTTTGGAATTTGCATCAATAATAAAATAGATCATTGCGCCTAAATTAATAAGTGCGGCTGAAGATATTATTGTTCCTTTGATTGTGTTCCCTGAATATAAATGTCCCCATCCGGGGAATAAAAATGATCTGATAATTGAACTCTTTTGTTCATGCAACTTAATTAATTCAATATTATTAATCTGACTTGTAACCTCTGATTTTTTATCGGCAGTTTTTTGTTCCTCCGGCACTGTCTGCAAGAAATCATTTTTCACTTCATTAAACAGGCTAACAATCTTGGGGGATACTTTTTCAGTATCAAGTTCCAAATGCCTGTCAATTTTTAACATATCGATAAAGCATTTTCTTACCTGCGGTTCCTCTGCCAATACATAATGGGAAACAGCCTTCATCATTAGTATTTCAGTCTGATCAGATTTGTTCAATGAGGATTTTAATAATAAGGTGTCAGATAACCTTATCACTTCCCTGTATTCGAATGATTCATATAAAGTGCGGATATCGCCTAAGTTAATTTTTGACTGGGCTGATGTAATATTAATCAGAGTAATGAATACCCAAGACAGATAAAAAAATCTCATTTAAGCAGAATCATCTTTTTGGTCTCAATAAAACTATTTCCCCCGGAAGCCTTATTAGTTCCGTTAATACTATAGAAATAAACCCCGCTTGCCAGGTTTATTCCGTTAAATGATACGGAATAATTTCCCTGCAGCTTTTCTTCATCCGCTAAAGTAACAACTTCTCTTCCAAGCACATCATATATTTTTATAATAATCCTGCTGAATACCGGGACATAATATCTGATTATAGTGGATGCATTAAATGGGTTTGGATAGTTTTGTTCAATTTTATATTCATTTGGAGCCAGGTTACCGGTTTCATTTATACCGGTAATATTATTGAATCTTTCGATTGATTCAACCGGCATCCCGAAATCATTTAACCCCCCGAAAATATAAATAAAGCCATTATAATTAACAGACATAAAATCTGTCCGTTTAAAATTCATTTGCGGGATATTATGTTCCATATAATTCAACGAATCTTTGAACGAATATAGTTCCGCGGAGTTGAGGGCGTTATTTACCTCATTATACCCGCCGATAACTGCCACCACATTGGAATCTTCAAATTTTATTGCTCTTCCATCGGCACGTGGAATCATTAATCCCGGATTTTGTAAAATTAGTTGATGGTCCGAAATTCCATAACTGTTAATATCTCTTGAGATTGTGTTGTATAGTCCCCCGAATATATAGATACTATTGAATATATGTACTGACATTTGCTCTGCACGCATGCCGGGAAACTGTGCAATAAAATTATACTTAATAGTTTTTGTGGGTAAATAATATTCTATTATATAAGGGCTCATTTGATCCGGAGAATTATAGGATATTCCGCCGATTATATAGAGAGTAGAATCAATAATTAATCCCGTAGAGTGCAGCCGGTTAAATTGCTGATTAGAATCTATTATAGTTGAAGTGAACGATTTACAATCGAATTCTTCCAATGCGCCCTCTGATCTGGGCGGGGCATTTACTTCTCCCCCCACGCAATAAATTTTATCACTCAATTTGTCTGCAATAAAATTTACTCTTTTTCTTTTCATATGACCGACAAAACTCCAGATGTTTTGTTCCGGTTTGTATGAATATATCCAGTCTACCACATTCTGAAGAGAATCAGAATATCCTCCTAAAAAATAAATTGTTGAATCTACCACCACCGCCTCGGAGCCGGATATTCTGAATGGCATTCTACCAACAATTTCCCAATTTCTTACCTGCCCATAGGAGAATCCAAGGGATATAAGAAATGTGAATAATATTGATTTTAATAAGAGTTTCATTTTCAATTTATACTGTCTTAATCATATAATACATCAATTACTATACCACGTTAATAAATATCAATTAATAGTTTTCTTAAAATTATATCTTATTGTATATGTTTCCCCCTGAGCTATTTTTATATCATATTCTACGGGTGCGTATTCCGAATTTTTCAATAAAATATGGTGTTTACCCGGAGTTATCCTCAACGGAGATTGTAAAGGGGTTTCACCTCTGGATTTTCCATCCATAAGTATTTCACACCATGGATTAACTTTGCAGTCAAGGTAGGCAAATAAAGTGTCGAGGTTAATCTTAATATTGGTATGCCCATTTTCGCTTATTCTTATTTTTTGGGAGTAAACGGGGTAATTGGGATGAATTAATTGAATAAAATGCTCTCCTTCACTTAAAACAAGGTTATTTTTTAATGGAGTTATATCTGTTTTTGCCGAGTCAATATAAATATAAGCCCATGGGAGACATTCAACAAATAAACTCCCTGTTTTTTTTACTGACGGGACTATTATTGCCGGGTTCTGCTTAATTTCAGGTTCTTTTTTCTGTTCTGCCGAGGTAATATTTAAATCAGGTTTTAATGCCGGGTTACCTGAATCCTGTAAATCTTTGGAATTTTCTTTAATCCCCTGTACTCCATTTGTGGTTCCTGCAGTAGAATCGGCCACTGAAATAACTTTTGTATTTGAAAGAGGCGGGTAATAGTATTGCCTGATAAACAAAAGCGCTGATACTAATAACAGAAACAGAGCAAAGATTAAATATTTTTTTCTATTGTTTCTTCTTCTGATTCTTCTGTAACTCTTCCCATCCGGATTGCCGGTTAGTATTTCCAGGGATTTTGAAGCATTCTCAATTCTATCATCAGGATCGATATGCAGAAGGCCGATTATTAAATCCTGAATATCAGCCGGAAGAACTGATGTCAGATCGCTTAATTTTTCTTCATCAAATGATATAATATTGTTAAGAGTGTCATTTACGTCTTTTCCCAGAAAAGGATTGATACCTGTATATAATTCATAGGTTACAACCCCGGCTGAAAAGAGATCGCTTTTGGAAGTGAGCTTATCGCCGCGGATTTGTTCAGGGGACATATAAGTCGGAGTTCCGACTATATGGAATTGTGAAGTAACAAAACTATCATTTACACTTAAGGCCAAGCCAAAATCGCCAATCTTAAGATCGAGATTTTTGGAGATTAATATATTTTCAGGTTTTATATCCCTATGGATTATCTGGTTCTTATGTGCAGAATCAAGACCTGAAAATAATTGAATAACCAAATCTTTCTTTTCTTCATTAGTAAGTTTATTTTCCCTTATTATGCTCCTGAGGTTGACACTTTCAAAATATTCAAAGGAAGTAAAGAAAAAATTGTCGTGTGTCCCGAAGTCAAGTACCTTTATAATATTCGGATGATCTATGTTTACTAATACTTTTGCTTCCCTTTTAAATCTTTCTAATATTGATTCATCGGGAAGATTAGTTGTATTTAATATTTTAAGGATTACTTTTTTACTGCTCTGAATATTTGTTGCAAGATATACTGAGGAGTTATCGTCTTTTTTGAGGCACTCAATAATGATAAATTTTCCGAACAAAGTTTCCTGATCTGTGCCGTGTACTTTCATTATTGAAGGCCCATTTCTTTTAATTTTATTTGTATCCAGCGGACAGATACACCTAAAGACGCAGCAGTTTGTGTCCTGTTGCCGTTACATTCCTCAAGTCTTTTTATTAAAAGCTGTTTCTCATAATCCCGTAATGTGCCGTCAAAACGGATTGATTTTTGTGTCTCCTCTATAATTATATGTTCTTCTTCTATCTTATCAGAATCGCTTAGTATAAGAGCTCTCTGGATTACGTTTAACAACTGCCGTATGTTTCCGGGCCAGTAATAATTCTCAAGCTTAATTAAAGCTGCCTTTTGCAGTTTTATTTTTTTAGGACTGAATTTCTTTATGAAATATTCCGCCAAAAGAGAAATATCTTCTTTGCGTTCTCTTAAAGGAGGAATAGTAATGGGGAATACATTTAATCTGTAATAAAGATCTTCCCTGAATTTTCCTAATTTAACCAATTGCAGAATATCTTTATTTGTTGCGGCTATTATTCTTACATTAATTTTCTTTGTATGAGTATCCCCCAGTCTTGTGATCTCCCTATTTTCGATAACTCTTAGGAGTTTGGCCTGCAATGCCTCCGATATATCAGCAATTTCATCAAGAAAAAATGTCCCTGTATCAGCGACTTCTATTAATCCCTTTTTATCAGTTGCCGCTCCTGTAAATGCCCCTTTTTTATATCCGAATAACTCGCTTTCAAGAAGAGTATCAGGAATAGATCCGCAGAACTGAGCAAGATACGGCTTTTGGCTTCTGGTGCTCAATTTATGAATTGCCTGAGCTGCGAGATCCTTGCCTGTTCCGCTTTCCCCGAGAATAACAACAGTTGCGTCGGTTGATGCTACCCTGTTTATGGTTTTTGCAAGAATCTTCATCGGGGCGCTGTTACCGATCATATCCGGAATTTGAAAGGACGATTCAACTCTGTTTAATAAAATCCTGTTTTCATCCTGAAGGTCCTCTAATAAAATGATCTTGTCCAGTACAAGTGAAACAAGATTTGAGAAAAACTTAAGGAATAGGAGATTTGATTCAGTGAATTCTTTCCTATTCGACTGGCTGTCGATTACTATAACCCCCCAAACTTTATTGTCACGAAGGATAGGAACTCCCATTACCGATTTGATTTTTTTTATTAAGATACTTTCAAACTGTGATAAACTGGGCTCATTCTGAACATCATAAAAAATTAACGGTTCTTTTTTCTCTATAACTCTCTTAAGTATTCCCGATGAGAATTCTGAGAGATCGGTTATATTTTCATTATTTATATTGCGGGCAGTTATTATGGAAAAATCACCTTTTGATTCATCATACCTTACAAATAACCCGCGCTCTGCATTAATAATATTTATAACCCAGTCAAGAGTTTCTTCAATTAAAGAGTCTTTATATACAGCAGTATTAAGCTTCTGACTGATTAATTGTAATGCTTCAAATTGCTCTTTCGTAAGGTTGCGAATACTTTTAATTTGTTCTCTTATTTCCAAATCTTTACTTCTTATATTAGTACTAATTTTATATACTACTCTATAATAAATCCGGCTGGCTTGGATCTGCTCCCATCGCCAAATTCATCAATGCACCAGATATCCCAGAAATATTTATTATTGTCCGGTGTAACAACGATGCTGTCATCTACCGTAATGGTAATATTATCCGACGACACATTTTTCTTCTCCCATAATAATTTCGGTTCCGGTTCATCTGTATATACTTCTATAGTGTAAGTGAAATTAAAACCTTCCAGGAACCTCTTCCAGCTTAGAATTGGAAAATGGGTCGTTAATGTGTCCTCATTTTTAGGTGATATTGTCTCGATCTCATCTGTAATTACCCTTTTAACGGTTGAATTTCCTACATAATAGGTCTTTCCCAAACTTGTCTTAGCATAAATATTGAAAGTATTCCCAATGACTTCTCCAAATGATGTAAGGTCTAAGTCTATATCGGAAAATCTGTCATTAAAATAAGTTGAAGAAATTTTTTGTATGCTTTTATTTATCTGCAAATTGGGGCATTGAACAAAGACCGAATCGATATTATCATCTTTATCAGTTATCGTTATTTCAAATACTAACTGGTTGGTAGGGAGGCTGTATTTATTCATAATTGAACTATAAATAGAAATACTGTCGATTATTGGAATATCATTGAGCTTTTCCTGAATCGAAACTTTTTTCTGCGTTCCCCATGTTATCTTAACAGAATCACTGTTGTATCCTCCCTTTGTAAAATAAAGCCATCCTTCTTTTAATTGTTTGCAATTAATTTTGAAATATCCGTTAGCATCTGTTGTTACATAGACTTTGTCGACTGTCCAGTAAACCTGTGCATTGCTGATAGCCTGAGCCGTGGGATCTGAAGTAACTACTGTCCCATCAATTGAGTATAATGAATTATCCGGATTTGCAGGATCAAGAGGATTGTCATGAGGAGCATTACAGGAGCCAAGAAATAAAATTGCACCTGTTATTATAATTAAAATAAAAAATATTCTCATTTATAGTGTTCAGTCCGAAATTATATCATTCTCATTTGGAAATTTTTATACAAAAATAATGTAAAAATGACATATATAGACTATTAGAATGAGTCTTATTTTCATTTATATCCAGTTCTTTCTTAAAAGCAGAGTTTTTACAAACTGAGTTACTGTAATATAACATAATAAAGTAGCGGCTAATAATGGCCAGTAAAGTGCCGGCAATTGTTCAAAACCCAATGGTTTTGCCAGCGGCGAAAAAGGGAGTATCATTCCAAAGGCCATGACTAATACGGTTGTTACAATTAAGGGCCAGCTGGGTCTGCTTTGTATAAAGGGAATCTTATTTGTTCGTATTACATGTATTATCAGGGTTTGGGTCATTAACGATTCTACAAACCACCCGGTTTGAAATAGTGAAGCCTTTGATGGATCCCAGCAATCAAATATATATAGCATAATAAAATATGTTGTGTAGTCAAAGATTGAACTGATCGGACCTATAAACAAAATAAACCTTTTGATCTCGGAGATATTCCATGGGCGCGGCTTTGTAATTTGTTCCGGATCAACATCATCTGTTGGTATAGGTACCTGCGAAAAATCGTATAACAGATTATTTGTTAGTATCTGTATTGGCGCCATTGGAACAAACGGTAAGAAAGCGCTTGCCCCCAGAACACTAAACATGTTTCCGAAATTTGAACTTGCCCCCATTCTTACATATTTCAGAATATTTACAAATACTTTTCTTCCTTCCAGTACCCCTTCCTCCAGAACCATTAAACTTTTTTCAAGAAGGATCACATCTGCTGACTCTTTAGCAATGTCCACTGCTGTATCGACTGATATACCCACATCGGCAGCTCTTAATGCCGGCGCATCATTGATACCGTCTCCCATAAATCCGACAACATTTCCTTTTGCTCTTAGTACCCGGACAATCCTCTCCTTATGCGAAGGGGAAAGGCGCGCAAATACTGCCACTTCACCTGCGGCTTTTGCTAACGCATCATCATCCATATTTTCAACCTGGTTTCCCAGCAGAATTCTGTCTGTAGGAAGCCCAACTTCGAAACATATCTTCTTAGTTACTAAGTCATTATCACCTGTTAATATCTTTACTGCTACTCCGTGCTTTTGTAATGCCAGGATTGCAGGGGCAGCAGTCTCTTTAGGCGGATCTAAAAATGCAACATACCCTTTTAACACCAAATCGGTTTCATCATTTTTTGTATAACTTGTCTTATGTTCCATATCCTTATATGCAAGTGCTAATACCCTGAAGCCATCCGTACTTAATTCTTCATATTCTTCCTTTAAATCCTGAATAAGAATAGGATCCATAGGTAAAATTTCATTGTGCAGTTCAAAACGGGTGCAGCGCTTAAAAATTTCTTCCGGAGCTCCCTTTGTTAAAAGCCGGCATGATCCTTCCGGTTCTTTTACAACAACCGACATCAATCTTCGCGAGAAATCAAATGGTATTTCATCTATCTTTTGAAACTGTCCAATGGAAATTTCCCTGATTACCTGGCTCTGGTGTAATATTGCCCTGTCGAGCACATTTTTTAATCCTGTCTGGAAATGGCTTATTAAATAAGCATCCAATAAAACGGAATCATCTTCTTCATTTACAACATCACAATGGTGTTCAAGTATTACTTTATCAATCGTGAGCGTCCCTGTTTTATCCGCGCACAGTATATTCATTGCTCCGAAATTCTGAATTGCATTTAATCTCTTAACAATTACTTTCTTTTTCGACATAAGAATGGCCCCTTTGGATAAGCTAACAGAAACAATCATCGGGAGCATTTCAGGGGTTAATCCTACAGCTATTGCCAAAGCAAAGAAAAAAGCTTCAATCCAGTTATGTTTTGTAAATCCATTTATAAGGAACACGAGGGGAACCATTATTATCATGAACTGTATCATGAGCCAGGTAAACCTGTTGACACCTTTATCAAAACTTGTTTGTACTTCCTGTCCCGCTAAAGTTTTTGCCATACTTCCAAAATATGTCTGCGATCCTGTTGTAACTACTACAGCTGTAGATGAACCGCTTTCCACGCTTGTGCCTAAGTATGCAATATTGGTTAATTCAATAGGAGATATATTTCCCCGTGTTTCGATTGTATCGTATTTTTCCACCGGCATTGATTCGCCGGTTAAACTTGCCTGAATTATAAATAAGTCTTTAGCCGATATTATTCTTACATCCGCAGGAATCATGTCGCCAGCAGATAATTTAATAATATCGCCTGGCACCAGATTTTTTAATTCTATTTCTTCCTGAATCCCATCCCTGATTACAGTAGCGGTTACATTAATCATTGCTTTTAATTTTGCTGCCGCATTATCCGCCTTCGTTTCCTGTATGAAACGAAGAGTAACTCCAAGTATAACCATCAGCGTCATTACTATTCCTGACCGGATATCCTCTGTTAAAAAAGCAATGGTTGCTAAAACCAGCAATAATATGACAAGAGGATTTTTAGATGCTAATAATAAACGCCATAACCATCCCCTTTCCTTTTCATGGGTTATTTCATTATATCCGTACTTTTCTATCCTATCTTCAACTGCTTCCGGATTTAATCCGTTTAGGCTTGTTCCAAGTTGAGCCAATACATCAAATGCTCCTTTCCTGGAAATATCCGATAGTTGCTGGAAAAAACGGGAGTTGTTCTTTTCTGTTTTAACTTCCTTAAAACCGGGTTTGGACAGATTCATACTAATTACTCATTTTATTCCTGGAATCCTTATTAAAAATCAAATATATTTTTAACAAGTGAATACATGAAAAAATTATGTGTAGATTATTAGGATAAGGGAAGAAATTTATGCAGGATCGAATAAGGAAGTATATATGTTACATAGAATTCCGGATATCATATATACTTACAATAGATGACACACCATTTAATGCGCTGCACTTTTCTCCTCCAGGGTCGTCCATATAATCTCCGGGATTGTTGCTAAATATTGTTCTGCAAAAATAAAATCTTTATTTATGAATCACAATTAGAATACTATGCTTAATATGATTTTTTATCATTATCTTCATAAACCGTATCAGTCGCTGATTTTCTGCCAGCCGGGTTTAACAGCTTTACATTGAGATAAACCTTAGATTTATAAAAAATAATAAAAGGGGGAGCAGTTTTATTATATATTTCTAAGTATATTTTGCCAATTTAAAAGGAAACTTTGTAATTTGATTAAAATATTCCCTTTATGAAAGTATTAATAATACTGCTATTATTTTTCTCTGTTCCCTCATTTATTCTCCCTCAGCAGGGAGCTTATATTGCGCCGGTCTTAAAATTTTCATCAATAAACGGGCAGGGGTCTAATCTTTTAGGTTTAAAAGGAGGATGGATAATAAATAAAAGATTTATAATCGGTGCCGAATATTATGCTTTGAATTCAAATGTAAAGGCAAATTGGATCAACCCTTCTAATGGTATTTCTACTCTTATTAAATTTACTACCGGCGGATTGAATTTTGAGTACATCTTTTTTCGTAAGTCTGCCGTCTCTGCCTCTGCAGAAATATTTATGGGTGGGGCAGGTATAAATATTGAGCCATCATCATATTACGGCAGCGATTTCCTTATATGGGAACCTCAGCTAAATGCAAATTTGGATTTGAATGATTGGTCTCACCTTTCTTTAGGGCTCAGTTATAGAACTACAAGTGCATTGGATATTTATCATCTTGATGGGTCTGGAAATTTACCCTCGCTTGATTTGCCTATTAAAAGTTTAAGGGGCTGGACATTCAATATATCATTCCTTTTTGGTATGTATTAAAATGAAAGAATTTTTTCAATTAAATCTATCTGCGGTTATACTTCTCTTATTATTTCTATGTCCCGGATATTTAAAAGGACAAATTGTAAAAACAGATTCAATATCATTAAACAATATTTCTTCCGATTCCGGACAGGTTTTTCTTCCAGTATCCCAATTTACCTATGCAGATGACAGACGTTTTACTATAACCGGAGAACAACCAAGACTTAAGACAGAAATTAAACCAATCACAACTGCTATTATTGGTGGTGTTACTTTAACATCTATTATAGCTTTGCACATTCATCAGCAGAATGCCTGGTGGAGCGGTCAACGCAGGTCATTCCACTTTACTGAAGATTGGGTCTCTGCTCTTCAGGTGGATAAATGCGGGCATGCCTATGGCGGTTATCTTTTTTCCTATGGAATGGACGAAGCTCTGAAATCCAGCGGTGTGGATTATAATTCTTCTGCTCTTTACGGAAGTATTTTTGGACTGGCCTATCAGACTTATGTTGAAACTGAAGATGGCTTTGCAAAGGATTGGGGCTTTAGCCCGAGTGACTGGTATTTTGATTTTATTGGCCCTGCTTTTTATTTAGCTCAGCATTATGTGCCGGCTCTTCAGAATATTACCCCTAAGTGGCAGTACATTCCTACAGAATGGACTACAAAAGCAGATTTAAACCGGCCTAAAACATTTATCGACGATTATAATAGTACCACGTTCTGGTATTCTTTAAACATAAATAATATACTCCCTGATGATTTAAAGAAATTTTGGATACCCTGGTTAAATATTGCCGTTGGATATGGTGCCGACTCAGATCTGAAGCCAAATCCGGCAGGGCCTCCCGATCAACAGAATATAAGACGGTTTATTATTGGTCTGGATTATAACCTTGTAAAATTGCTGCCTGAAGGAGGAAGTTTCTGGAATTGGTTCAGGCAGTCATTAAATTATATTAAATTTCCTTCTCCAGCTTTGCAGATATCAAATGGGATTGTAAAATTCTATCTTATGTACCCCTTTCTGAATAAGTTTTAATTACCCCGAATCTGTCAAAAGGGAAAGTCTGATTTTAAATCTACCTTTTGTTTTATCTTTTCTTCTATCTTTTCCTTTGCAGTCTGATGTACTGGATTCCCGTCAACATAAATTGCTTTATAGGGTTTTACCGGGCAGGCAAATTCGCATGCACCGCATCCGACACAGTATTCAGTATGTATCTCCGGCAAATGTTGGTTTTTATAGGGAACCATTTGAACTGCTTTGGTGGGGCAATGCTCCGAACAGGCGCCGCATTCGGTTCCCTCAGTTTCTACAATACAGTTATCTTTAATAAAATTTACCTTGCCAATCTGAATGAACTTCTTTTGTTCTATCGTCAAAGGCAGGATCGCACCTGTAGGACAAACCTGACCGCAAATAAGACAATCATGATTGCAGTAACTTACTTTGTAGTCCATGAACGGCTGAAGAATTCCGGTAAAGCCGTATTCCCATAACGAGGGCTGCAGTACCTGCGCCGGGCATGCACTGACGCATAAATGGCAGGCAGTGCATTTGCCGGCAAAATGCGAAATGCTCTTTGAGCCGGGAGGGGATACCGTATTCTTTTTAAGATTTTGGATTTTGCTTAACTTTTTTGGAATAATCTTTATCTGGCCGAATGATATTGTGGTTAATCCAAATGCATATAAAAAAGTTTTGGAAATGAACTCCCTTTTTTTATTATCAATTTTAACGGGCGTATCATTACCTGTCTGTTTAATTGAAGTGGTGTAGCTTATTCCTCCTTTCGGGCACACTTCAAAACAATTAAAACAGCTTACGCATCTCTCAAAATATATTAACTTATTTTTTTTATCAATACATCCTGCCTTGCACACTCTTTCACAAAGATTACAGCTTATGCATGCGCCCTTATCTATAGATATTTTGAACATGGAATATCTTGAGAAAAGGCCAAGAAGTGTTCCTACGGGGCAGATTGTATTGCAGAATAATCTCCCTTTCATATATGACATTATTCCGATGGTCCCAAGTATTATTAATGAAAATCCGATTGCGGCAATACTAAAACCGTTGGTTTCAATTGGATATAGGAAATAAATATTTGCTTTTCCGAAGGTGAATGCTATGAAGTTATTTACTAATATTAACACAGGCCGGAATAGATTTGAAAAAATCTTGCCTGTGTTACTGTATGGATCAAGCAGATCGATTATTATTAAACTACCTGAAAAAAAAGAAATTACTGTAACAGCAAGTAAAGAATACTTTAGAAATTTGTATTCTTTGTTTAATCTGAAATATTTCTTATTATTTAATTTTCTTGCAAAAAAAGAGATGATATCCTGGAGAGTGCCCATTGGACAAATGCTTGAACAGTAAACCCTTCCGAATAAAAATGTAAGGACAGTTACAATAATAAATCCGGTTGCCGCAATGCTGATGATACTTAATAATTTTAAAATAGAAGGAATGAACTGCAGGTAAGTCACATAGACCGATAATTTCTGAACAGCAAATCCCGAGAGATCCAGATATGCAAAAGTAAATAAAATAAAAAATAAAGCAGAAACCCCTATTCTTATTTTCTTCAAGAGAGCTGAATTCATCAAATCACATTATTATCCTGTTAATCGAAAGCTTGTTCAGATCCATAACTCCAAGCTTCATCTCATTGGCTATACGAATATAGTCTACTTTCTCCGGATCTGTTCCAAATAGTTTGGCTGCCGCGGCATCTGCTGCTACTAAATCTCTTGAAATTATAAGAGATTTCATTGTAATTAAATCTTCTTTTGATACCCCTCGCGGGCCATTCCTCTTCATTACATTGTAAGCGTCTACTATTGTCAGATTCGGTTTCCTGTATGATGCAAAGTCAGCTATGCATTGCTGCAGATTGTTCTGATGCCAGAAACGCCTGTCCCAGACTACCCCCATTAAATTTTTCATGCCGATAGTAATTCCGGATGAGCTATGATGCTTTAATACGGGCACGTTTATAAAAACATCACTGTTTAGAATAAGTTCATGAACTTTTGCGTTTTTAAGTGTTGAACCTGATTTAACCTGTACATCGTTATAATATCCCTCGCTTTCTCCCGAAACAATTTTCCCGCCTGCATCATTCACAGCTTTTTCTATCCCGCTGTTTGAATAACATTTTTTCCAATAGTCGCACGTATGGTCAAACACATATACATCTTTAGCTCCGGCGTTAAGGCAATGTTTAATAATTTGTTTTACTAATTGTGGGTTGGTATCGCCGCCTCTTTCAGGAGTTACATCCCATCCGATATTGGGCTTGATGACAACTGACTGGCCTTTTTTTACAAATGATTTCATTCCCCCGAATGATTCCATTGCTTTATCGAACATGACCGCCGGTTCTCCTCCTTTAATTGCAACCAGATCGTAAGATTTTGGAGAATAAAATTTAGTGTTGGCAAGTACGTTTGTTAAACTGCCCAATGAACCGGCTAATCCTGCTGTTGCTCCCAGAAAAACGCTTTTCTTTAAAAAGTCTCGTCTATCCATAATAATTCCTGATATTACAATTAAAAATTAGGAAATATTAGGACAAAAATCTTATAAATTAAAGACCTGGTTGAAAGAGAATTTAAGCTCATCATTTACCGGAACTAATAACAGCGAGGGTCTTTCAACTTTATATTCTGTCAGACTTATTTGAAACTTGCCTGTCACTGTCAGTTTATTTCCTTCCCATTTAGGAATAGCTTCAAAAGTTAAATCCCTGGTCACCCCGTGAAATAATAATTTACCGGTCACTTTTATGTTGTTTGCCGTAGTAGTAACAGACGAACTGTTGAATTTAACATAAGGATATGAAATAGCGTCGATTACTTCCATTGCGTGTGAATCCCTGTTTGAATTTCCGCTGTTAAATGTGGTAACATCTACCTGGACGAATACATGTGAAATTTCTTTCTTAACAGGATCAAGGTCAGCCCAGCAATTTACATTTTTGCTTGTTGATTCAATTTCATGCAGAGGATGCGTTAACTGGTAAGTTATTGTCGATTCATTCTTGTTTGCCTGAATTTTTTTAGTTTGGGCAAACGGAGTGGATAAATAAATTATTATAATAAATAAAAATAAAACGGGTTTTCCTGACATGTCCTTACTCCTTTTAAAATGTTATTACAATCATTGACGCAGCAAATACTGCAGTTGTTATATATCCCGCGTACTGGTGAACGTGTGCTTTGGCTGCATCTATATTCGGGCCCGATTTGATTCCCCTTATCGAAACCATTGAACCAAGTATAGGTGTTAGTATCATGCCAGCTACATGTACCCATGCAAGTGTTTTATGAATGGCAGTAGTACCTCCCTCATCTCTCCGGATGTATGGCGGCGGGGATAATATGGCAAGTGCGCCTGTTAAAGAATAAGTGATAATAGTAGATAAAATAAATTTCTGGTGAGCATCCCTCAAAACCCTGTTCTTAGGAAGATCTATTGTTCTCTGGCCTGTCCATGCTGTTCCTATCATTGAAGCCAAAGCTAAAAATCCTCCAATCTGGTGAGTGGTAAGCATGAAACGCCTTACTGAAAGTTCATCTCTCCTCACATCAGGTGTTAATGGCGATGCTATTCCTATCTTTCTGAAGAACCCGTTTTCCCCCCAGAAAAATCTCTCTCCAAAACTCATATTATCAGGAAGAAGTTTTGGCTTTTCTTCTGTCATTAAGGTGTCTTCCTCCATGGTACCCGAATTTTCTATTGTAGTATCAATAATATTATTGGGATATACTGAGTACGGATATAATGTAAATATAGATGCTTCCTGATTTGCTGATATGGGATATAATTCCTGAGCATTTACAGGCTGAAGGTTTAAAATCATTATATCGATTAAAAAAAAGAATGTGGAGAGTTGAATGATATTTACCACGATTTTGTTTCCTTTAAATTATAATGAATAATTGGTGATTTTAATAAAAAATGGGTATCCACAGATTTGGATCAATTAAATTTGTGAATATTACTTTGTAACGGATTTTGTAAAAAGGTTTGATTACTTCCTGATCTTTCCCTTTAAATGTGAATCAAATATTCCGTAAAAGCATAAAATCATGAAGAGTATGGATGAGAGTTGAATCGCTTTATTTGCCGTTAATAGGTTCATTATTAAAACCGGATTCCTTGTTCTTAATTCTAAGCTGAAAAAAAAATCAAAGTCACTTCAAACGAATATAATTAAATAAATTCCACACATACCAGGAAGTATGGAAATTTTATAAGTGATTGCGATTAGGATCACACTATTGGAGATTATCCTCCTTATTTCAATTGACAATAATGAAACCAATTCAGCTTCTACTTTTCATCCCCGGTTCCCTTATTCCGCTCTGTTTCTTTAACTCTCCTTATTATATTTTTTGCGGTTTCCAGATATTTTTGCTTACGTTCATTACTTTCTTCTTTTAAAGCTTTTTCATAAGCATGGTCGTAATCTTCCCCTGACACAAGGTAATTCCTTTCTTTTAGTTCAAATGAAATGGAGAATTCTGTCTCCTCACAGGATATTTGTGCATCAATCCAGATTTCATTTGCAGGAATAAAAAAGTATGCATGGTCATTACCGCTTAACCCGAAATCCGGATAAATTTCGCGACGGATTACTGAACCGTTTACAATCCATATCGATATATCATTACGCCTGGAATACAATTGCAAATAAACATTCTTTAACTTTATTGAACCCCCTAATTCTGCTATCTCTTTTATACTATCGCAATCATATGGGGAAACGTTTGGCAATTCAGACTCATGCAATTGCGCTGATTTCAGATCGGCTATTCGCATTTGACGTTCAAGCTGCAGTGAACTGTCATGTGCGTTTGCGTATGTATACCCAAATGCAGCCATTAAATGTCTTTCATTCATTTCATGTGCTACTGTGTAATTATATTCATCTGCCGAAATTGAATTATCAATCCATATTTCATTCCCGGGAACAAATAAATATCTCTGGCCATTTCCTCCGTAAAGAAATTCAGGGTAAATTTCCCTGCGGATCATCGGGCCATCCATTATGCATATCTTAAAACCGTCTTTCCTCTCATTAATTAATCGGTATGCGCCATTTATTTCCCCCCTGTTTATTTGAGCGGTGCTGCTGGCAGTTATTACTAAATTGATTAAAAAGAGGGGAATTAATGCAGTAATTCTGAATCCGGAGGTACATAATTCAAACGTCATTTGTACATAATCCTTTGATAATATTATAATATACAAAAGAAATCCCTTTTTCATTTAGCTCTCATTTTTATTTAATATCTCATCAACTCTTTATATATTAAACAGCACAATTTTTTTAACTCTTTAAGGCATTGTTATGTTTAATAGATTGCTTCCAAAAGAAGAGAAATATTTCGAGGATTTTAAGGATATTATATCATATGTTCAGGAAATTGCCAAAATAACACATGCTTTCTTTGCATCCGACGAGTACGATAAAGATATCTTCCTTAAATTAAAACCCCTGGAAAAACGTTGTGGCGAGATAAATTCAAAAGTTATTAAAAGATTAAATAAAACATTTATTACACCCCTGGATAGGGAAGATATTTTCGCCCTTATTAAAAGAATCGATAGTATCGGGGATGTTCTTGTAGGTGCAGCTGTAAGAGTAGACACCTATAGTCTTACTGAAAAAATTGATGGCGCTGAGAAAATTGCCTCAATAATTGTTCAGCAAACTAAAGAGCTTGAAATCGTACTTCAGGACCTTAAACATAAAAGCAGCCAGATAAATGAATGCAAAGCGGTGCAGGACCTTGAATCAGAGGCTGACAATGTTTATCGCACCTCTCTTAAAAAACTATTTACAGAAGAAAAAGATCCGATAACCCTGTTTAAGAAAAAAGAAATTCTTGAAATGCTGGAGAACGCTTCCGATCATTGTCAGACTACGGCCAATATTATTATTTCGATACTCATTAAAAATTCTTAACTAACTACTACCGATAGATGCTGACATTAATACTCATAATCTTCCTCGCCCTATCATTTGATTTTATTAATGGTTTTCATGATGCGGCTAATTCTATAGCAACTGTCGTCTCCACCAGGGTCCTTTCTCCCAGGTATGCTGTTATCTGGGCAGCTTTTTTTAATTTTATTGCCTTCGAAATCCTTGGTCTGCATGTTGCTTCTACTATCGGTAAGGATTTGATTCATCCGGATGTTATTGACCTTGTTGTAATTGGAACAGGTTTGGTAGCAGCTATTATCTGGAATTTAATGACCTGGTGGTTCGGCATCCCCTCAAGCTCTTCCCATACTCTGGTTGGCGGTCTCGTTGGCGCTGCAGTTGCCAAAGCCGGGTTTTCTGCTGTTTTTATGGACTCCGTTATTAAAATAATCCTTTTCATATTTTTAGCCCCTCTTCTCGGGATTTTTGTCGCTCTTGTACTATCAATTGTTGTACTCCATTTGTGCAAAAACATGTCTCCCTTTAAAGTCGATAAGAATTTCAGAAAACTTCAACTTGTTTCTTCTGCTGCCTATAGTTTGGGTCATGGGTCAAATGATGCGCAGAAAATGATGGGAGTTATCTTTATTGCGGTTGTTTCTAGCGGCTTTTTGAAAATTACTGATCATATACCATTATGGATTGTTCTTGCCTGCCAGGCCTCTATAGCACTTGGTACGTATTCCGGCGGATGGAGAATTGTAAAAACTATGGGGCAGAAAATCACTAAGCTAAGACCTTTCGAAGGATTCAGTGCAGAAACCGCCGGTGCCATTACTTTATTTGCTACGGCTTTGATGGGAATTCCTGTTAGCACAACGCATACAATTACAGGTGCAATTATCGGCTCAGGAATAACTAAAAGATTATCCGCCGTTAAATGGAAAGTGACCATCAATTTAGTTTGGTCATGGATAATTACAATTCCGATCACTGCTTTGCTGGCCGCTCTCTTCTATTGGATTGTAATAAATTTCCTTAAATAAATAACCTTACCCACTCACTCTGCTTTTGTTAGTTGTTCCCGGATCGATCGTAATTCCATTTCATGATTTTCATCCGCTTTTGGAAATGCTAACTTTAACTTTTTCATATTGTCAAGAATAATCTGCGATACAATTAGTCTGGCATTCCCTTTATCATCGGCAGGAACAATATACCAGGGCGATTCTTTTGTGCTGGTGGCACCTATGCAGGCTTCGTACGCTTTCATGTACTGTTTCCAGTATTTCCTCTCCTCAAGGTCAGCTAAATTGAATTTCCAATTCTTCTCCGGGTTATCAATTCGGGATAGAAAACGTTTCCTTTGTTCTTCTTCCGAAAGGTGCAGAAAGAATTTAATAATCCTTGTTCCATTCCTGTATAAGTGTTTTTCCATTTCAACAATTGAATGATACCGCTCTTTCCAGATTTCATCCTCGCCTGATTGTAGATTGGAAATTCCTTCTCCCTTTAATATCTCGGGATGTACCCTCACTATCAATACTTCTTCATAATATGACCTGTTAAATATCCCTATCCGTCCCCGTTCCGGAAAACAATTATAGGTGCGCCATAAAAAGTCATGCGTCAGCTCTGTGGCACTTGGATGCTTGAAACTGAATACCTCGCAACCCTGCGGATTTATTCCTGACATTACATGTTTTATTGCGCCGTCTTTTCCCGCAGCATCCATTGCCTGGAATATAAGCAGTAAGGTATATTGATTTGATGCATATAATACATTTTGTAGCGAGCTTAGTTGTGTAACATGCTTCTCAAGTATCTTTTTGTACTCTTCCTTCGAATTATAAACCGGTTCTACATTTGTCTCCCATTTTTTAAGATTAACCTTTTTTGACTGATTAACCCGGTAATCTTTAGATATTATTTTCATACTGCCCTCGCTTTTATATCTAAATGTAAGTTAATTCAGGTATAAGAAAAAAAAGAAAATCAGAAGCTTATCGGTAATCACTTGTTATTAAAGGATTAACAGTGTAATAAGCCCCGTTTTGTCTTACAATATCGCTTCTTAAACTGAATTAATTAGGTTATCACCTGAATTGTATCTATATTAACTCGATATAGTTATAAACTATAAATTATTTATTTATTTATTTTTGGAGTTCTAAATTGAGCACTAAGTTATTTGTCGGTTCCTTGCCTTTTTCTGTTGATGATGATACTCTTCAGAAAACATTTGAGGGACATGGAACAGTTATTTCCGCAAAAGTTATTAAAGACCGTGAAACTGGAAGATCCAGAGGATTCGGATTTGTGGAAATGGAAAATTCTAATGAAGCTAAAAACGCAATGAATGCTTTGCACGATACTAAATTAGAAGGAAGAAATATTGTAGTTAACGAAGCTAAAGCTCGCAATTAAAAAATATTCTCTTGTTTTTTCTAAAGGCGTCACTTGGACGCCTTTTTTATTTTAAACCATTTAATAAAACACCTTCTTATCCCGCTATCGAATAAAATACATCATTCTGTTAAAAAATATGAATAATAGTTTGTATTTATATGCTTTTATCTTATTTTATGCATAAATGATGTAAAATATTATCGTATCTATAAAATTCCGGAGGAATTATGGAAAAACAGAAGAAAAGGTCTTGGGCAGAACCATATAAAATAAAGATGGTAGAATTAGTCCATATGTCTTCATATGAAGAAAGAAAGCTGGCCCTGGAAACTGCCGGATATAATACGTTCCTGCTAAAATCCAGGGATGTCTATATTGATCTTCTGACCGATAGCGGCACCTCGGCAATGAGCGACAGACAATGGGCCGGAATTATGATGGGGGATGAGGCCTACGCAGGAAGTGAAAATTTCTATCATCTTGAAGAAACAATTCAAAAGTACTATGGCTATAAACATATTGTCCCGACCCACCAGGGAAGGGCAGCAGAGCATATTATTTCCCAATTAATGATAAAAAAGGGAGATGTTATCCCGGGCAATATGTATTTCACAACTACAAAACTCCACCAGGAACTGGCAGGCGGCAAGTTCGTGGATGTAATTATAGATGAAGCTCACGATCCCGATAATGAACATCCATTTAAAGGCAATATTGATTTAAAGAAATTACAGAAAGTTATTGATACCTATGGCCCCGATAAGATCCCTTATGTTGCAGTTGCTACCGCAGTTAACATGGCAGGAGGCCAACCTCTCTCATTGTCTAATCTCTATGCTGTCAGGGAATTAACAAATAAATATAATATTAAAATAATTCACGATATGACCCGCGTTGCTGAAAATGCCTTCTTTATTAAAGACAGGGAATCGGGTTATTCTGATAAATCAGTAGCCGATATTGTTAGGGAAATCTGCGATCTTACAGATGGCGCAACTATGAGTGCCAAAAAAGATGCGTTGGTTAATATAGGCGGCTTCCTTGCCGTAAATGACAATGAACTTTTCGAAAAGGCCAGGAATATGGTCGTCGTTTATGAAGGCCTTCATACCTATGGCGGCCTTGCTGGCAGAGATATGGAAGCATTGGCAATAGGCATAACTGAATCTGTCGATGAGAACCATATTAAAGCCAGGGTAGGTCAGGTAGTTTACCTTGGAGATAAATTAATTGAAATGGGTATCCCTGTCGTTAAACCTATCGGAAGCCATGGCGTATTCCTTAATGCAAAGAAATTTCTCCCCCATTTAACTCAGGATATGTTTCCGGCCCAGGCTCTTTCTTCAGAGATTTATCTTGATTCCGGCGTTCGTACAATGGAAAGAGGTATTGTATCGGCAGGAAGAAATAACGAAACAGGTAAACATAATTATCCCAATCTTGAACTGGTCAGATTAACTATCCCCAGAAGAGTTTATACACAGGCCCATATGGATGTAGTGGCAGAATCAATTGAACAGGTCTATCAGCATAGAGAACAAATAACCGGGTTACAAATGATATATGAACCGGAATATTTAAGATTCTTCCAGGCCAGGTTTGCTAAATTATAATCTAAATTGTTATCCTGGTGTTTTATTAATTCTTTATAATAAATATTAAAGGAATATCCATGAAATTTGATGCCATCGATCAGAAGATACTCGATATCCTGCAGACAAATTCCAAAATAACAAATGCTCAGCTGGCCACTGAGATAGGTACCTCCGCCTCGGGAATGCTCGACCGCGTTAAACGGCTTGAAAGAGCAGGAGTGATTAAAAAATATGTTGCCCTTGTGGATCCCGATAAAGCCGGCAGAGGAGTGCTTGCCCTGGTTTCAGTTTCATTAACTGCCCACAAGATGAATGCGTTTGATGCCTTTACCCGGAAAATAAATAAAATTAATGAAGTCCTTGAATGCTATCATACCGCAGGCGAAGAGGACTTCGTTCTTAAAGTTGCAGTAAAAGATATTCCGGAATACGAAAATTTCATTCTAAAAAAATTAACTGTTATTGAAGGAGTTAATAAGGTGAAAACAAATTTCGTGTTATCCACTGTTAAGTATAATACTAAAATCCAGGTCTGATATTCTCTTCTCCACGTTTCTTTTATAGCGCCTTTACAGGCGCTTCTTTCTCAAATCTATTTCATTTATCCGTTTGGATTATCCTCATTTTGTTTTATTTTTGAACAAAGGTTTATACCTTTTAAATACTCGTGCTGTCATTATTTTTTATAGCTAATAAAAGGCAATTGTTCTATGGAATGGGTGATCCTTATAACTTGGTTGTTGATTATAAACGGGGCTTTGGGCGGTCAGTATATAATGAACTGGATGGGGAATCAGGAAAGGTTTGTAGGTAATAAACCCGTCGGCGTTTCCCCCGGAGTAATGACTTGGTGGCGGGAACTATCTAAATTTTCCTGGGCTTTTATAGCTGTAATTATCGAACTGGCTAAAGGGAAAAAAGCTAAATATTTTTGGCCCGGCATTATCTCTTTATCAACAATTATTATCTGCGGATTTACAGGCGTAATTGAAAATATCGGTTTCTTTTATCTGCCCCGCTACTATTCACCTCATATTTATGCGCCTTATGTTAATGTCTATCTTGTCTTTCTTCCCTTTTTCGGCAAATTCTTGTTCAATGCACCCATAAGAAAAGAACACTGGATCGGTATTTCACTCGTTGTATTAGGACTTGCAACTCCCTATTTTCCTCGCTTTTTTGGCGGATATACTGACCCGAAAGCAATTCTTGATTTTTCAGGTGTCATCTGGATTATTATCATTAACGGTTGTTTGTGCTCTCAGCAGATCCTGAACAATAAAACTGTTCAGACTTGCAAACCTAACGTCGGCCCAAATGCGTTGGTAGTCTGGCGTGAAATATGGAAAATGATTTTTATCAGTTCCTCTCTCCTTATTATCCCTTTAATCGGGAATGCAATGAGAGTTAATGTTCCTGCTCAGTTGCCTAAAGATAGATTTGAAAAAAGAGTGCTCGGCGAAATAAATCAGCAGAAAAAAGATTTTATACTTAACTATTATGAATTGTCAGGCAACGATTATATCCTGAAAAAAGATATCCCTGCAGAAACTGAACAGCAGATAAAAGCTGTTTTCGCTTCCACAGATAATGACAGGTTCTTCTCATTATTTGAAGGAAATATCATACCTAATAACTGGTGGCCTATTCTGTTTGTAGTGGCCGCAGGTTTAACTGGATATATTTATAGCTTCGGTTTCTTTAAGTTGTCTAAGTTTGCTGCCCATTTCTGGGTCCCCTATACAAACGTCTACCTTGCGCTGATGCCTTTTATTATGATGCTTTTCGGTCAGAATGTTACTTTTTACCAGATTATCGGTGCTGTAATTACTACCGCCGGTTTGATGGTCGGTGTTTCTGATTATAGTCGCAATAAGGTGGTCGCTATTAGCTCAACTTATAAAGAGAAATCTTAATATCTAATTGTAATCCTCTTATTAAAACAGCCTTTCCCTGCAGAGGCTGTTTTTTTGTTCGTAAAATTCCCCCTTTTATTTGAGTTCAAATAAACCTTATCTTGTAATGTTAGTAATGAATAGCTGCTCCCGATTTTATTCCTGCTGATACAGGAATCTCTCAACTATATGTGATTCCTGTGAAGGTTTAGACTCCTGAATATCATTATCTATATATCAACTAAAACAAAGATTTCTTATGTCCAATAAAAATATTAATGCAAGTGAATTTAACTGGAAAGAAATAATAAAAAACTACCAGGTCCCTAAAGTATGGAAAAGCATCTGGCAGCTTTGCAATTCGTTTCTCCCCTTTTTTGTTATATGGTATTTGATGATCCTGAGCCTTGATGTCAGCTACTGGCTCACTCTTCTTCTTGCTATTCCTGTTTCCGGTTTTTCGGTCCGGATATTTATTATTCAGCATGACTGCGGTCATGGAGCCTTCTTTAAATCCAGAAGAATGAATGACTGGTTTGGTATGTTCTGCAGTATTTTCACTTTAACTCCTTACCACTATTGGAAGAAAAGTCATTCTATCCATCATGCAACAGCAGGTAAACTCGAACATAGGGGGATAGGTGATATTTATACAATGACTGTTAATGAATACCTCAGCAAATCAAGATGGGCAAAACTGAAATACCGCCTTTACCGGAATCCATTCATCTTATTTGTAATTATTCCGTCTATTCTCTTCATCTTTTTGTATAGGTTTCCTATTTCCAGGTCCAGTGCTCTGAAAAAAGTTGAACCAAGTGTTTACCTTACAACATTGGCTATCCTTATGCTGTCTGTTTCGATAATATTATTAATTGGCATAAAATCTTTCCTTCTTATCCAGATCCCTATATCTATTATTACATCTTCAACAGGCGTTTGGCTTTTCTATATGCAGCACCAGTTTAGTAATACGTATTGGGACTCCGATGCTTCATGGGATTATGAAAGAGCTGCTTTACAGGGAAGTTCTTACTTTAAACTTCCAAGAATTCTGCAATGGTTTACAGGTAATATCGGGTTTCATCATATCCATCATTTAAGCCCCCGTATTCCCAACTATCTCCTTCAGAAGTGCCATTATGAAAACTCCGTCTTTCAGAAGGGAAGTGTCATTACTATCGGTTCAAGTCTTAAAAATACAATCTTAACTTTATGGGATGAGAACCAGAGGAAATTGGTAAGCTTTCGTTACCTTAAAAAATTAAAACATAGCAGCATTTAATTGTGTCCGGTTTGGATATTTTTATCGGAATATAAATTATATTTATTGTTATTGATTTTGATAGACTAATATTTTCCCTGTTGCATTAACTGCATTCCTGGAAAATAAATAAAATAATAATATTATTGACGGGAGATTTACAATGAATAAGAAAAAATTAGGTAACTCTGATATGGAATTAACCTCCACCGGTTTCGGCGCATGGGCTATCGGCGGTGCAGGATGGGACTTCGGTTGGGGTCATCAGGAGGATGATAAATCCATAAATGCAATTATCCGTGCTCTCGAACTTGGAGTTAATTGGATTGATACCGCCGCCGTTTATGGTCTCGGCCACTCTGAAGAAATTGTAGCTAAAGCACTCGGCCGTTGGAAAGGTGCCAGGCCCTATGTATTTACAAAATGTGCTCAGGTATGGGATAAGGATAAAAATATCACTCTTTCACATGACCCTGCCTCTATAAAAAAAGAATGTGAAAATAGCCTCAAACGTCTTAAAGTCGATGCGATTGATCTTTACCAGATTCATTGGCCTCCCAGGAATAATGATGATAAAATTGAACCTGCATGGGAAATGATGTCCCAATTGAAAAAAGAAGGTAAAGTCAGATGGATAGGCGTTTCTAATTTTAATGTTAACCAGATTAAACGGGCTCAAAAAGTTGCTCCTGTTACTTCTCTTCAGCCCCCCTATAATTTGATAAATAGAAATTATGAATCCGAAATTCTTCCTTATTGCAGGGATAATAATATCGGAGTGATTGTCTATTCCCCAATGTCATCAGGACTCTTCTCAGGTGCTTTTTCTAAAGAAAGAGTTGCTAACCTTCCCGAAGATGATTGGCGCAGCAGGAGCGCTAACTTCCTTGAACCTAAATTATCTAAAAACCTGGAGCTGGCAGAAAAGCTTAAAGAAGTCGGTAATAAATATAAAAGATCTGCCGGTGAAATTGCTATTGCATGGACACTTAAAAACCCTGCCGTCACTGCCGCCATTGTCGGTGCCCGCAGCACAGATCAGGTTGAAGGCATCATACATGCAGGAGAAATAAAATTATCAGATAAAGATATTCAGGAATTGGAATCAATTCTTAAATAAGTGGTTTCAGTCTGTCCTTATTTAAGTGGCATCAATTATTTGCGCAAAAAAAAGTTACGTAATGAAGTGAGAAGTGGTAAATAAATTTTGCTCTTATTTAGGTGGCATCAAATGATTTGCGTTAAAAAAATTCAGCGTAATGGAATGTCCGCGAAGAAAGCTGTTTGAGTGCAACGAGTTCTTTCTTCGCAATGGAATGGAGCTGAATTTTTAGCAAATAATTTGCAGCCATGAATTTTTGGTTACTTTTGTTTCAAGACAAAAGTAACGTAATTTTATTTTAAAACTCATACCCCACTCTTACGCTTACAACCGAGTTATTCAGCTTCTTGCTGCCGTCGCTTGTAAAATGCTCCCCGTATTTAATAACATCGTACGGTTTATCTAAAGTTGATAGTCCCCTACTGTATTCTACCTTAATATTCATCATCCCCGAACTTACATTAAACCCCTGACCGATTCCGAAGTTTAACCCGTAATCTGTCGCTGGAAGTATCTCCCCCAGGTTTACAGCACTTGATTGTCCTTCATTATCAGGATTTACTCCTGCGCTTATAAGTCTGGCACCGTAAACTCCGGCAAATATAAAAGTTTTTCCCTGCTCAGGTATCGGCAGATCATATTTCAGATTTATTGGAATCTCTAAATAATTATATGTCTCAATTCCCTGAATATCGGTAAACAAAATCCTTGTTACTCCCTTCTGTGATAAATAAAATCCCGACTCAACCTGCAAAATATCAAATAAATTATACCCCGCGTTGACGCCTATTAGGATGCCCGTTGTACTGCTTAACTTTTGCGGGTAATTCCCTTTAATAGTGGCAAAATTCATTCCGGCCTCTATTCCGTATTTGAATTGTGCCGGAGTTTCAATAAAAGTTAAAATGATAAAAAGAAAGAATATTATCTTTTTCATAAGTATTAGTTCAGGGATGTTTATAAAGTAATTATTATCATATTGAAAATAATCAGTTTTTAATAAACATACTATTAAATAAATCTCATAAAAAAAGCCGCAGCCATAAACTGCGGCTTTATAATATAATGTTGATTGAAATAATTATTTAAGTAGTATCATCTTCTTTGTCTGTACAAACTGATTTCCTGCCCTGATCACATAATAATATACCCCTGAACTCAGGTGCGAAGCATTAAATACTACTTCATGCGCCCCCGCAGGCATATTTCCGTTAACCGGTTGAGCAACTTCTTCTCCGCTCGCATTGTAAATCTTAATATTTACATCACTGTTTTCCGGAAGCTGGTATTTTATTAATGTCGATGGGTTAAATGGATTGGGATAATTTTGGCTTAACTCATAATTAAGCGGTGCCGGAATATTAACCTCCCCCTGCAAGTTGTGAATGGCTGCACTCCCGTTAAAATCTACCTGGACTAACCTGTAAGTATAACGTCCTGCGTTAAGATTTCTGTCCGTATATGTATATTCATGATTAATTGTAGAATTCCCACTCCCTTTAATAAATGCGATCGTTTCCCAGCTTGTGTTATTTAAATTCATACGGTCAATCCTGTACCCTGAATTATTTATTTCGGTAGCAGTTGACCAGTTTAGTTGAACATCGCTTCCGCTTATGCTGGCTGTAAAACTCTTCAGTTCAACTGGAGTTACTGCAGTTACCGATACCGTAAAGTTTGGTGCATTATTCCAGGCATCGCCCGAACTTGAATTGTTACTATTAACGCTTATTCCTGTAGCATATAAAGTCTGGTTTCCTGTGGTTGCCGGTGCAGTATATGAAAATTGGAATGTAACTGATCCGCTGGATGCCGACTTTGGGCTTACCTGTGTTAATTCTCCGCTTAATAATTGCAGATCAGAATTTACTGTTGCAAGTGTTCCGCTCGATGCTGCTATATCGCAACCTCCTGCTGCTAATGGACCCCCCGTTATAGTTAAAGTATATGTTCCTGCCGTATTTACACTTAATGAACTGGGCCCCGTAATCGTAACTGTTACTGCAGTGTTTATGCTGCTATGACAGGTGCATCCGCTCCCGTTCTT
>JARLHC010000102.1 GCA_031292455.1 Ignavibacteriaceae bacterium | reverse complement strand
TCTTATTTCTCTTTTCTTAATATGTTCAGCAATCATAATTAGTCCTCAAAGTCATAAGTGGGGAATTGAAGACCCTTTAGCTAAAATTTCTCAGCAAGATAGCCTTAGACAGAACCTTTGTAAAGAACCAGTGAATAAAGAAGTTTATCGGCCGGGGAAAAATCATCTGATAAATAATAATAATAAGGACAATAAATCCAGTTCAGTTTTCTACAGACCAGAAAAGATTACCTGCGATGACACAGTAAGGTACTCATACACATATGATAACTCTGGTAATTGTCTTACAGAAACACTCGAAAATCTCGTAAACTACTCATGGGTAAATTCATGGGAAATGATTTATACATATGATAATTCGGGTAACTGTCTTACACAACTTTATCAGGTATGGTCAAACAATGCTTGGTTATATGTTAGTAGAACAACACATACTTATAATAACCACGGAGCAATTCTTTCAGAACTTGATGAAAACTGGATGAACAGTGAATGGGTAAATAATTATAGATCCACGCGAGTCTATAATGATTCTGGCAAACTTCTTTCAGAACTTGATGAAAACTGGGCAAATACTGCCTGGGTTAATTTTAGTAGATATACATATATTTATAATATTTCCGGGAAAAGTCTTACAGCACTTGCAGAAAATTGGATGAACAATGAATGGGAAAAATACTGGAGAAAAACCTATACATATGATAATTCTGGCAATTGCCTTACAGCCCTTTACGAAGAGTGGTCCGGCAACCTGCTTGTAAAATCAGATAGAGGTACCTTTTCTTATAATAGTGCCGGAAAACGTCTTACATCCCTTGAAGAAAATTGGATAGACAATGCTTGGGTAAATTACTCCTACGAAGCATTTACATATGATAATTCAGGAAACTATCTAACAATACAAGATGAGGAATGGTCAAACAATACCTGGGTAAATGCCTATTACTACGAATATTCGTATAATAATTCCGGTAAACGTCTTTCTTATCTTGCCAAAAAATGGATAGATACTTCTTGGGTAAATTTCGTCAGATCCACTTATTCATATGATAATTCCGGCAACATGCTTACAGAGCTTGAGGAAATATGGTCAAACGGTGCTTGGGCAAATTCCGAGAGAAGAACTGATACATATGATGCTTCTGGTAATTGTATCTTGGACTTGAAAGAAGACTGGTTAAACAACGCATGGGTTAATAATAATAGGTACACTATTACGTATAATAACTCTGGCTATATGATTACGTTTCTTGATGAAGAATGGTCAAACAATATTTGGACCGGTGTTTACAGATTCTTGTATGTATATGATGATAATGGAAATTGCATCCATGGAGAATATTATTTGTTTCCGGTGGGTATTTTTATAACGGACGTTAGTATTGATATATCCTATAACTATCATAAAAACGACTTAGAATTTTATGATGTCAATTCTGTTGATGCCGAATATAAAATAATTACAAATGTTGCCAGTGTGAATATCAAAATACCATCCTTTAATCTGCAGCAGAATTATCCAAATCCGTGGAATCCCACAACCACTATAAATTATTCACTCGCAATGGCAGGTAACGTTAAGCTCACTGTTTACAATGCTATAGGAAGTAAAGTAGCAACAATAGTAAATGAATATAAACCAGCAGGTAACTACTCCGTTCAGCTTAACGGCAGTAATCTTGCAAGCGGGATTTATTTGTATAGGCTCGAATCAGGAAATTATAGTGCTGCAAAAAAGTTCGTTTTAATGAAGTAGGATAAAACTAATAATCTCAGATATTTTCAGAGCCGCCAGTCGCAACAGCGCGGCTCTATTAATAATCATCAGGATAGAAGCCAGCCAGAAATATCTGGCTGTATTTATTCATTTGCTTGAATTTGATTGGAATTTTAGTTAAGTATATAACTGTATAGGTTAAATATAACCCGACGGGAATTTTTTAGGTTAAAACTAGTCACTATTCGTAATGAAGGCATATTCCCTTATCAAAAAGATTAATTCAATTTGGAGTAATTACGCCACTTTCTACTTTACCACACAATTCAAATAAAAAGTTGAATTATAACTTCTTGCTTTTCACTTTGTTCTTGTTAATAATTGTTGGTTTCTTTATACCTGAGTCATATCCTCAATCGCCTGCTCCTTCAGGGATATTGTTAAGTGAAGATTTTGATTACCCTGCCTCTGAATTATTAAAAGCACATGGTTGGACCGCCTTTAGTGGTGTTGATACCAACAGTATAACAATTACGTCACCAGGATTATCATACCCGGGTTATGCCAATTCAGGAATTGGAAATGCAGTTTTTCTTACAACTTCAGGCGAGGATGTCTATCGTAAATTTGATAGCGGTGATACATTAAATAGTGGATCAATTTATGTCTCTGCATTGATCAAAGTAATATCTGCAGGACCGTGGGTTAATAATTTCCCAACGTGGGATTATTTCCTTCATTTAGGAAATGGTTCCACTGATTATGGAGCACTATTATTTGTTAGTAGTAATGAAAGTGGATTTAGGTTCGGGATATCAAATAAGCCTAATACCGTAGTGGGTGGAAGATTATGCAATTTCAACACAACTTATTTAGTGGTTATAAAATATAGTTTTATTGCAGGTAATTCAAATGATGTGGCTTCTCTATTTGTAAACCCTTCATTATTGGGTTCAGAACCTTCTCCTGATGCAAGTTACTCAGGATGGCCAAGCGTTGATTTATCTTATGTTGACAGAATTTATTTAAGACAGGGGAGTGCTGACAATGCTCCTACTCTGATAATTGATGGAATTCGGGTTTCCAATAGTTGGGGAGATGCTCCCCTTCCGGTTGAACTTTCATCATTCGGTTCCAATGTACGGGGACAAAACATAATTCTGAACTGGTCAACCCAAACTGAGAAGAACAGCGAAAAGTTTAACTTAGAAAGAAAAACTATTGCTACAAATTGGGTAGATATTGGTGCAGTCAAAGCTGCGGTATTAAGTAACTCTCCTAAGCAATATTCATTTACTGATAAGAACCTCCAGTCAGGAAAATATCAATATAGAATTAAGATGTTTGACAATGACGGAACCTTCGAGTACAGCAAGGTAATTGAAGCTGAAGTTGCAATACCAAATAATTTTGAACTCAGCCAAAACTATCCAAACCCATTTAACCCACAAACAAAAATAAGTTATAATATTCCTTTTGATTCAAAGGTTACCTTAGAAGTATATAACATAACTGGTGAGAGGATTACTCTTTTAGTTAATGAAGAACAATCAGCAGGATTTTACAGCGTGGATTTCGGATCATCTGTTAGATTAACCTCCGGCGTTTACATATACCGGATAGTTGCTATTGATAAGATTACAGGAAATAATTTTTCATCAGTTAAGAAGATGATGCTACTTAAATAAAAATATTTAGAAATGTTTGTCCCGTTCTTCAGCCAACAGCTTTGTTGTCGGATATTTAATAAATATATGATTGAAGCGGAGGCTAAACAACACCGTTAGGTTGTTCATTGTTGCATTGATACAAAAACAAAGAATATTGGAATTATGAAAATATCAGTCAGACTTTATCTCTCATTTGTGTTCATATTATTTTATAAAATAATTTATGCTCAGCAATTAGATGCAAATAAAATTACGGGGTTAATTAACTCTTATGAAGAAGGAACGGATTTTTCCGGTGTAGTAGTATTAACTAAAGAAGATAGTATTATTTACGGAAAGGCATTTGGATATGCAGATAGAACTTTCGGTGTAAAAAATACTCTATCAACCAGGTTTAATCTTGCTTCTGTTTCAAAAGAAATAGTAGTTGCTGCTGTAATTAAACTTGCTTCACAAGGTAAAATCAATTTGTCATCTGCAATTTCAACATATATTGGGGATGAATTAGGCGTGCAAGGAAAATTGATAACCGTTAGGCAGCTCTTATGTCATACAGCCGGACTGCCAAGAGAAGTCGAATTTAGTCATTGTGATAACCTTACCTTAAAAGAGTTCATGGATCGGATAAAAACTTTAAAACCTTTATTTAATCCCGGTGACAAGTATGGATATTCAAATGCTGGTTATGTTGTACTTGGAAGAATTGTTGAGGCAGTTTCCGGGATGGAATACAGCCAATATATAAAAAGTGAAATACTCGAACCTCTTAAAATGGATAACACGGGATTTACTAATGGTGAAAAGGTTATTAAAAATTTAGCAACAGGATATTATCTCGGTAGATTTGGTTTAACTATTGGAGATAGATCCCGTCAGCTTGGTATCTATCCTCCCGGAGGTATGTACAGTACTGCAGGTGATCTGATAAAATTTGTGAATGGTCTGCAGTATAATAAACTTTTTAGCAGCGGGTGGAGAGATTCCATATTTACATCACATATAGGGATAGAAAAAAATCAATTTAGCGGATATGGATTTGATATCGTATTAAATGGAGATAAAAAATATTATCTGGCGGCTGGAAGTGCGGATGGCAATAAAAATGCATTATTAATCGATGCGGCAAATTGGGATATTACTATAATTTTGTCAAACGATGGAGATACTCCTGTATTCGATATATTAAAGGATTTGTTAAAAATAAAATCGGATCAAATACCGGAAGGACCTAAAATATGCAAGGTCAATGATCCTGCATACTACAAACATTATATTGGTGAATATGATTTTAGTAATACTCCGGTTGCAGCAAAAATGGATCAGAAGAATTACATAATTTCTTTCCTTTTT
>JARLHC010000018.1 GCA_031292455.1 Ignavibacteriaceae bacterium | reverse complement strand
GCCAATATCCTCCTGCCTGATAAGAGTTATATACTTCCTGATTGTTTTCCGGTCACGGCCGGTTACCCTGGATATTTCACTGATACTTTGTCCGTCTTTGATCCTTCTGATTATGTCGGATAATTCCATTATTACTACCTTTTTGTAGGACACCTTTACTCCTTATTGTCGTTTTAAGGAACAAAAATGCCAATGATTTTAATAAGTTCTGCTTCCTTTAAGGGTGAGGAATCATGTGGACCTGGAACTTAAGGATCATCTGACCCCGGAACTGGGGAATAATGTGGACCCAGAAGTGGGGAATCATGTGAACCTGTAACTGGGGAATGATGTGAACTTTTTAGCTATTTAACTGGGGAATAAAGTGGTTGCCGACAATTTAAGCAATACGTACAGAACGGAATAGAATTTTTACCGGCAAGCTATGAGGAAATAATTCCGGAGGGGTATTTGGTAAGACTGGGCAACCGTTAAATCTAAAATGCTTTTAACTATGATTAAATGATTCAGTTAATATTATTATTCATTATAAAATTAAGTTTTGGGTTAAAAACCCGGAGCTTTATTTTTTCAGTTAAAAGTAAGTGAAATTTATTTGAAGAAAAATGTATGGAATTCATTTCCGTTAATCTTTTCTTCCCGGGAACTAAATCCCTTATCCTTTGCTTTAATTATCAATGGTGTCGGAGGGAAGGGGGTTATAAGTAAATATTTTTCACCATCCTGAAGGCCGGAAAGTGCGAATAAAACTTTATCAACAGGATGAACCCCTTTCTGCAGGTCTTCTCTTGCATCGTATACAATAACTTTTTCATTATCCATATTTACAGATTCTTTTATCTCGTTCGCAATTATTGTCTCTTTGTCATAAGTCAAAATTCTTTTTTCCCCTTCAAGTTTGCGGAGTTCAGTCAGGTTCTGTGAAACTTCAAGCGTCCCAATATATTCATTATCATCACCATGAAGGGCATAATAACAGATATAAATAAACTGTCCTTTCATATTTATCCAAAAAGCAGCTTTGGTTTGCCTGCCTGATTTAAAGTCACTTAATATCTTCTCTACAACGGCAACACTTTCCGGAGGATGACAGTATTGCACTTTCCTTCCAAGTATTGCCCGGCTCCTCTGGAAGATCCTATCCGGACTTTCTGAAAAGAACCTGACATTATCATCTTTGTCCACAAAAGTTAAATCAACAGGCATTGTATTGAAAATAGTTTTAAGCTCTTCCAGCTTAAAATTCCCGGTCGGAAGCTGAATATTAGATGAGTTTAACTTGATCACCGGTTCATCTGAAACACCTTCCGGCTTCCATTCAGCTCTGATATCCACAAGACAAAAACCTATTCCACTGCTCTCCTTATAAATTTCATACCAGTCAATAGCAGTAAGTGTATCAAGCGACATCGGGAAAAGGATCTCTTCCTCTTTCTGTATCATCTCCAGGATTTTAGTTAATGTGGGTTTTAATAGTTCCTCTGTTATTCTCTTAAGTCCTGAAACATTTATATTGTGCGATTTTTGAAGTACTAAAGATGTTCCTTTTAACATTTTCCTGATCTGGTCATCTTTCCCCCACATCACTGTAGAAGGACCTGTAATCTTGTACTTCTCCAGGTAAGGAAATAAAAGATTCTCTTTTCTTACATAATGCTTTTCAATATCCATAAGGTTATTGAAATGAGAATGAACTTTAATCAGCAGCTCATGTGCTTCTTCATCTTCATTTGCAATCTTTATCTTATTAAATAGGAAATTGATTAATTCTATTTCCCGTTGTATGGCAAGATTTTCTTTTCTGAATACAGACACAGGATGCCCTTCCGGTGTCGTTTTAGGATTGCCCGGTATTAAACCTGACAATGCGTTAGCATGAAGGTCACAAAGTTCGAGCATTTTATCAGAAGACATTCCCTCAGAAATAAGCTCCTGCTCTACAGCGAGGACATCTTCATAAGGAACGGTTTTCAGTTTTTCCGAAATCTCTGATTTGACACTTTCGATTGTACCCGTACTGTTCAGTTTCTTCAGAACTTCTTTAAGCTCATCCATCCTATTCCTGTGGTTATTTATAAACTCACTCATAATTCCTTTAAATTTTTATTAATTAATTAGTACTTTCTAATATTAAATTGTTTCAGTATATACATTTCATCGGGCAAATATCCGAACATAGCGGATAATCGCTTACGCCGCTGCATTCAGTACACAAATCAGAAACGATAAAGTATATTTCTTTTGAAACAGGGGGATAATTATTTTTATTTATAGCATTGCTGGGGCACTCGTTCAGGCATGCACCGCAGTTAATGCAATCCTCGTGAATACTGAAATTTATTTTATTCATTTCCTTAAAATTTTTCCCCTTTTGCTTCTCTTATATGGCTTCCTACGGATCTTATTCTGCCCCAGATGGAATAAAAGAAAAGTAGAATTCCCACTACCTGAAGAAACGAAAATATTGTTATCATAACACCGAATACGCTGGAATAACTGAATGAATCTATTATCTGAAAAATAAAGCGCAGCGATGTAGCCGCCGTCAGTAGCCAATAAACAAATAAAATTAAACCGGGTTTGTATTTAGTATCCTCCTTTTCCGGACGTGGGAAAAACCACAAAGCTACTCCCATTATCATCATCATTACTGTTCCGAATAATATAATATGCGTATGCGCTGACACCATTTCCAATGAGTAGCCTTTCCCGAATAAGTTCTGAGAAACTGACATATACAACCCTGTTAATAATCCCGTGACGAGGAAAATTATACTGGTCTTTATAAAATATCTTACTGTTGAGAACATTTTTATTTCCTGATAAACTTTAAAGATAGTTTAAAGATAAAATAGACAAGTACAATTGCGCCGATAGCAAATATTGTGTCGCCGAAAGCTCTAATCCATCTCAATGTTTCCATGACAGGGGTTTGCAGGAAATCTGAACTCCTTGCATACCAGTATCCGTATTTAACGGATGCCCATGTCTGCATAAGTCCGACCGGCAAAAGACTAAAAATGACCATTGCAAATAACCCGAAGTTGATTGCCCAGAACGAAAACCTGAGAGGCTTTTCATTCCATGCAATATCGGGTCTAATAGCACGAAGGCAAAACAGCATTAATCCAATGCCCAGCATACCATAAACACCGAATAGCGCTGCATGTGCATGAACTGGTGTTGTGTTTAGTCCCTGCATATAGTAAAGCGCGATAGGGGGATTGATCATAAATCCGAATAACCCTGCTCCGACCATATTCCAGAATGCCACTGCAACAAAAAAGTAAATTGGCCACTTATATTTAAGTACCCATTCTTTTGTCCGCGATAGCCTGATATTTTCCCATGCTTCATATCCAACAAATATTAGTGGCACAACCTCAAGAGCGCTGAATACCGATCCCAATGTTAACGCTATCATTGGTGTTCCAGTAAAGTATAAATGATGCAGTGTACCGATAATTCCGCCGGATAAAAATATTGTAGAAGCCAGAACTGTTGCCTGTGCAGAAGTTTTAAGACTTATAAGTTTCAGCCGTGCAAATAAAAAGGCGATTACCACAGTGGCAAAAACTTCAAAGAATCCTTCAACCCAGAGATGCACTACCCACCAGCGCCAGTATTCTGCTATGGCAAGATTTGTATGCTTGCCGTATACTAATGCCGCCGCATAGAATAATGCAATAGCTACAGATGAGATAAGGAATAATGTTAATATCTGCTTCTGATCTTTATTTCCTTTTAATGCAGGCCTGATTCCGCGGACCATCAAAAATAACCAAAGAAGAAGTCCTATAAATAATGCTATCTGGAAAAACCTGCCAAGATCGATATACTCATATCCACTATGCCCGAACAGGAACCAATTGCTGTCGCTCATCCTATTCATTACACTTAGCCATTCTCCTGCCATTGATCCAAGCACAACTACAAGCAGGGCTCCGAATAAAACATTTACTCCAAGCTTCTGTCCTTTTGGCTCAACTCCGCTTACAGCCGGACAAATATATAAACCGGCAGCTAACCATGCGGTTGCTATCCAGAAAATTCCAAGCTGGTTATGCCAGGTTCTTGTAACTGTATAAGGCAGATATTTTGCTAATGGTATTCCATAAAAAGCGTTCCCTTCCACTCCATAATGTGCCGTTATTACTCCCATTAATATTTGCAATATAAAGAGAGCCGATACAATCCAGAAATATTTCATCACCGCTCTTTGCGAAGGTGTTACAATAGAACCCAGAAGCGGATCATCCTTAGGAGTATCTCCGTAGGGAGCTTCTATTTCCTGCGATGCTCTCCACCATATCATACCGCCGATCCCTGCAAGGAGCAGAATAATACTAACCCCTGTCCAAACAATAGTTTCTCCGGTGGGATTATTATTTACAAGCTGTTCATGGGGCCAGTTATTTGTATAAGTGATATCATCATTTGGACGGTTAGTTGATGCAGCCCAGGATGTCCAGAAGAAAAATGCACTTAACTTTCTTAATTTCTCCGGATCAGTTAGTGAATGGACTCTTATGGCATATGCATCTTTTCCATTGAAAAATACATCAATGAAATGCTTTGTATTATCCTGTATTGCTTTTTCTCTTACGGGGTCAATAGTGATTGTATTATCATTAGTATTCAAGGTATTTGTTTTCATTATCTTTTCAAGCCGGGATTTTAATGCAGCTTGCTGCTCATTGCCAAGATTGGCATACTCTTTATTGAATTGAGTTTGCCCCCAGTAATTTAGTATGAAGATTGATTCTCTATGCAGCCAGTCAGCGGTCCAGTCAGGCGCGACATAGCTTCCATGCCCCCATACTGAACCAACTTCCATTCCACCAAGTGCCTGCCAAACATTTTGTCCCGTTTGAATATCATCTTTCGTATAGACAATATTTCCTTCGGTGGTTATCACTTTATCTGGGATTGGAGGCGCCTGCTGATAAATCCTAACGCCAACCCAGCTAAGTACGATAAATGAAATTATTATAACTGCACTGAACGCAATCCAGTATTTTTTCATTCTGATTCTCCCGGTAATTTTAGATTTAAATTATTCACAGATATAGATTTATGAATATTTTCAAATCAATATTATGGCTAATCGGTAAGATAAAAACTGACCTAAGTCAATTATGTGGAAAAAGTTGCATTAAAAAGATTCTACTTGGACAAGTCCCTGAGTCGATCAATGTCAATAAGGAATATTTTTCTTCCCCTCACTTCTATTACATTATCATCCTGGAGTTTCTTGAATGTACGCGACAAGGTTTCGGTTATTGTCCCCAGATAACCGGCAAGTGTGGATTTCGATATATTCAAAAGCACAAATGGTTTAGAAAGGATTACTTTGTGTGACTTACTATATTCCTCCATTATGTATTTTGCAAGACGGTTGGGAACGTCGGACAATGTAAGATTTTCAATTCTTCTGGTTAATGTATGCAGCTTTTTGGCAAACCCTGATATAATCTTTAAACTTATGTGGGGGTTACGATATGTAAAATCAATAAATTCTTTACCGGGGATGAAGAATAAAATACATTCTTCAAGTGTTTGAGCATAAACAGGGTAATAGGGATAACCTTCAAAAAGTGGGACTTCGGCGAATGGCTCAAGTACCTGAATAATATGAATCACAGACTCTTTCCCCGCTCTGGACAATTTATACACCTTTACCTTTCCTTTCAGTACGATATAAAAGCCCGTATAATTATCTCCTTCAGAAAATATCACTTCATTTTTATCATATTTCTTTATTAAACTGAATTCTGAAATCTTTCGTATATCCTTAATGTCCAGTTCTGAAAAAAGTGGGATATCCTTAAGAGTTTCTTTTTCTGATTTATTGTTTTGAATCATTGCTTGACGGATAATATAACAAATACAATAATAGTAAATATTTTTTTTGAATTTTAATAAAACTGAATTTCTTGATATTGTAAGCCAGTTCAAACAGCAATTTTTTCCAATAATTATTTCTCAATATTGAAAATAGATCGAGAAGCCGAAATTCTTATGTTTGAGAAAATGGAAGGAGAGGTTCATACTCAAATAGTTCAATATATGATGGCACGAGTATTGTAGCATCATTATTAATTACAGTCGTGGTATATAAGAGGTTATGGGGTAAGGTTTTTGCAGAATTGAGAAGGCATATTGGCATGTGTGAGTGGTGTTAGTTTTGGAAAGGTAATTTGGTACCAGATTTTTGCCCTAAAATAGTTGAGATTTGGTGCGGCAAAAAGGGAATATCTGCAGGTATATAGTATAGGGGGATCTTGTTTTTGTAATCCGGATGGTAACTTTTACCGAAGGGAAGAGGGGCTAAAGGGGTTGACAGACACATCGAAAGTAAAATAAAAGCAGTTAAAGGTT
>JARLHC010000101.1 GCA_031292455.1 Ignavibacteriaceae bacterium | reverse complement strand
TGGATGACCCACGATACCCTTGATACATTATATAATTCAGGAACTGAAGGCCCTGTAACAATTACTTCTCAGGATTTTCAGAATATAAACCCGGGAGATTCGGCTATTGTTTATTATGGAATGGCACTTGGTTCAAGCTTTATTTATGTGAAAGCGGGATTAGACTCATTGTCTGCTATATACAATAGCATTTTAACATCTGTTACGAAAAATACTGTGAATAATTCCCCCCATTACTATAAGCTAAACCAGAATTATCCCAATCCATTTAATCCTTCTACTACAATATCTTTTAGCATTCCAGTACAGGAGAATGTAAGCATTGTGATTTACAATATTTTAGGAATGAAGGTTGCAACTTTATTAAATGAAGTTAAGGCAGCAGGTAATTATACTTTGAGCTTTAATGCGCGAAACTTACCGAGCGGAATTTATTTCTATAAACTGGAATCAGGATCTTATACTTCAGTAAAAAAGATGATTTTAATCAAATGATTAATTGTTGATCATAATCTGGATTAGTTCATCTTTCCCGGTTAAATCTTTCAGTGATATTTTAGACAATACTCCATCAAGCAGGTTTTGGATTGTAGTCCATAAGGATCTTATAGAACAGTCTATCGAATTATGACAAATCCCTTCTACGCCAGCGTGAACTGAACAGAAGCCATCCTCATATAATTTTCCGCCAAGTACCGATAATACATCTCCGATTATAATTTCTTCTGGCACTCTTGCCAATTTATAACCTCCGGTTTGTCCCCTTGCGCTCTCGATAAAACCTCCAAGACGCAAAAGACGAAGTATCTTTCCCACGTTTGAAGGCGTCAGTCCTTCAAACTGACTTATTTCAGGAATTGTCAATCCGTTTGAGGTTGTGGCTCTCGCAATCCTCAATAGGCATCTTATTCCATATTCTTCCTGTGTACTAAATTTCATTTGACAGTACTACTCCTTGAATAAAGGTATTTTAGAACCACATTGCTTTGCATATAATACCTTTGCAAAATCTTCCTGCGATATAGAAGGACCATTCTTTGTACAAACATCATCAAATATTACTTTAAGAACTTCGGCAATAGATTCCGCATCATTTCCTTCTATATCATATCTTTGCATAAAATAAATTAATTCACCATTCTTAAATAATGCAACACAAGGAGAAGATGGAGGAAAATTAGGTATAAAGTGGCGCAAACGATCAACAGCTTCCCTTTCCTGTCCGGCAAAAACAGTATATAATCTATCGGGAATTTTACTGTTTTGGAGAGCAAGCGAAACACCGGGACGTGCACTTCCCGCAGCGCATCCGCAAACAGAATTTATCACAACCAAAACAATTTGATCATTATCTACTACTACAGCATCATCAACTTCCTGTGGGGTAAGAAGTTCCTTAAAGCCTATCGCAATTAATTCATCTCTCATAGGTTGAACAGCATCCTGATCATACATTGGCGGACGCGAGTTAATATTAAACATTTTATCTCCTATATTTTTATAATTTCTACAACATTCCTAATTCAAGCTTTGCAACTTCTGACATCATGTCCTTATCCCAGGTGGGGCTCCAAACAATTTCAACTTTAGCACTGTTTACTCCTGGTACTCCCTTAATTTTATACTCAACTTCCGGAGGCAGTGATCCCGCTACCGGGCATGCGGGTGATGTTAAAGTCATTTTCACAACAACATTGGCATCATCATCAATTCGGATTTCATATATTAACCCGAGTTCAAAAATATCAACCGGAATTTCCGGATCATAGCATGTCTTTAAAGCAGATATTATCTGTTCTTCAAGAGTTTGTTTATCCACCTTCATAACGGTATTATTCATTTATTATTCCGTTGAAATTATTTTCTCTTCTTTATTCAATGCAGAATGCATTGTATGCCAGGCAAGACTGGCACATTTAACGCGTGCAGGAAATTCTTTCACTCCTGCAAATACAGCAAGTTTACCCAGTTCATCTAATGAAGGGTTGTCTCCAAGTTTGCCGGTAATAAGGTCGTGAAATTTAACAAACAGTTCTTCCGCTTCTTTCTTTGTTTTGCCTTTAAGCATATGAGTCATTAAAGATGCAGAAGCTTTTGATATTGCACAACCAGATCCCTGGAAAGAAATATCTTTTACAATATCATTCTCAACAACTAGAAAAATATCAATCCGGTCACCACAGAGAGGATTATAACCTTCAGCTTCAAAGTTTGCATTCTCTAGTTTTTTATAATTCCTTGGACTTTTATTGTGGTCCAAAATCACCTGCTGATAAAGATCTCTTAATTCAGAATCCATCTATTTAAATACCTCAATTACTTTTTTTATTCCTGCAGCAAGAATATCCACTTCCTGTTTTGTATTATAAAGACTAAAGGATGCTCTTGAAGTAGCCGGAACACCGAACCGATCCATTAAAGGTTGGGTACAATGATGCCCTGTCCTTATAGCAATACCCTCAAAATCAAGGAAAGTTCCAACATCATGAGGATGAATATTATTAAGGATAAAAGAAATTAAGCTGCATTTATGATCTGATTGCCCTATTATTCTTAATCCACTTATTTTTAATAATTCTTCAGTTGCATATTCAAGAAGTTCATGTTCATAGGCTGCTATATTATCTATGCCAATTGCGTTAACATAATCCATAGCTACACCAAGACCTATTGTACCGGCAATATTTGAAGTTCCGGCTTCAAACTTATATGGAATAGTATTAAAAGTTGTTTCTTTAAAAGTAACCTTGGAGATCATGTCTCCCCCTCCCTGGTATGGGGGCATCAATTCAAGATAATGACTTTTTCCGTAAAGAACGCCAATCCCAGTTGGTCCATAAAGTTTATGCCCTGAGAAAGCAAGAAAATCGCAGTCAAGTTTTTGAACATCGACAGGTAAATGATTAACAGCCTGGGCGGCATCAAGAAGTACAGGGACATTTTGCTCATGTGCTAAAGAAATAATCGTTTCCACATCATTGATAGTTCCCAAAGAATTAGAAACATAAACTATTGAAACTATTTTTGTCCGCTGGGAAAGAAGTTTCTTGTACTCATCAAGAATCAAATCTCCATTATCAGTAATAGGTATGACCTTTATTTTAGCTTTTTTCTCTGATGCTATTAATTGCCAGGGTACTATGTTAGAGTGGTGCTCCATTGTAGAAATAATGATTTCATCTCCTTCCTTAAGGATTGACCTTCCTAAAGTTTGGGCAACGAGATTGATAGATTCAGTTGTGCCCTTTGTAAAAATAATTTCTTTTTCACTTGATGCATTTATAAACTTCTGAATCTTTGTACGTGCATCTTCATATGCTTTTGTTGCCGCTTCACTTAAAAAATGAACCCCCCTATGAATATTGGCATTAAGATGAGTATAATAATTCACATCACTATCAATAACACTCTTTGGTTTTTGAGTTGTGGCCGCATTATCAAGGTAACAAAGAGGTTTCCCATGAATCATTGATTCCAGGATTGGAAAATCTTTCCTAATCTTATCCACATCGTATATCGTTTTATTTATTATTCCAGATTTCATTTTAATTGTTAAACTTTTCCGTTAATATATTTTCGATATGGTCTTTTATTTTGTCTATTTTAATCCTGCGTACTACATCACTGGCAAAAGCATGGATAAGAATATCTCGGCTTTTTTCTTCACCAATCCCTCTTGATTTTAGATAGAACAGCGCCTCATTATCAAGCTGCCCTACCGTAGCACCATGAGAACACTTAACATCATCAGCAAATATTTCTAGCTGAGGTTTAGTATCAACGAGGGCTTCATCGGATAAAATTATGTTATTATTTTCCTGGAACGCATTTGTCTTTTGGGCATCTCTCCTTACAATAACCTTTCCGTTAAATACTCCTCTGGATTTTCCATCCAGTATCCCTCTATATAGCTCATGGCTGTTGCAATTAGGCGATGCATGATCTATTAAAGTATGGGCATCGAATAACTGGGAGTTATCTATTAGAAATAGTCCGTTTAATTCCGATTCGCCACCTGTGCTGTTAAACCTAGTATTAAAATCATTACGGGTTATCTCACCCCCAAGTGAAATCATATTCGAAGTAAAACAACTATTTCTTCCCTGAACAGTCTCCATACGGGCAATATGAAAAGAGGACTTACTTTCTTCCTGTATTTTAGTATGATGAACAACTGCATTTTCTCCTACAGATATTTCAGTTACAGCATTTGTAAAATAAGTTGAATTATCAAGTCCGGCATAATGTTCAATAATTAGCAACTGAGAATTTTTTTCAGTAATTACAAGATTTCTCGGATGAGATAATATCTTATCCTCTTTTGATGATGAAAGGAAGAGAATATGAATAGGTTCTTCAATTATTATATTCTCTGGTACATAAATAAAAGCACCATCCATTATATATGCAGTGCTTAGGGCAGTAAAAATCTGTGCTGAAGAATCAACATATTTATTAAAATGTTTCTGGATTTGAATATTATTCTCTTTGATAGCAGTGGAAATACTTTTAATCGTTATTTTATCTTTTATGGAATTGATATTTGATAATTCTTCAGAAAAGAATCCGTTTACGAAAACCATAAATGAGCATTGCATCCCATTAAAACGGAACCTGTCAACTTCTTCTTTGTCAACGTATGGGGCATTGATAGCCAGGTTAAATTTATGTTTAAGTAATGGGGAGATATTTGTGAATCTCCATTCCTCATCTTTATTAGTCGGGAAGTTCAGCTGTGAAAAATCATTGATTGCTTTCTTTCTTAATTGATGTATAGGGGATTTACTTTCGCCATTAAGATTTCGTTCAAAATCATCAAAAATAGAAACGTACCACTCATTTATTTCATTTTTCTGAATCATACAAAAACACCTGAATCATCTTTAATAAAATCATATCCTTTTTCTTCCAATTCAAGAGCTAGCTCTTTGCCACCGGATTTAACAATCCTCCCTTTATATAACACATGGACAAAATCGGGAACAATGTAATTAAGTAATCGCTGGTAATGTGTAACCACAATAGTAGCATTATCAGGAGATTTCAACATATTTACCCCATTTGCAACAATTCTTAGTGCATCAATATCAAGCCCTGAATCAGTTTCATCCAATATTGCCAATTTAGGTTCAAGAACAGCCATTTGAAAAATTTCGTTTCTTTTCTTTTCACCTCCGGAATAACCTTCATTAACTGCTCTACTCAACAATGCCTGTTCCAATTCAACTAATTTCATTTTGGATTTTATCATCTGCAGAAACTCCATCGCATCATATTCCTCTTCTCCTCTGTATTTCCTAATTTCATTTACAGCAGTTTTTAGCATATTAGTATTGCTAACACCGGGAATTTCAACAGGGTACTGGAAAGCGAGGAAAATTCCTTCGCGCGCCCTGTCTTCAGGAGCAAGATCAAGAAGATTTTTTCCTTTGAAGAAAACTTCCCCCTTGGTTACTTTATATTCTTCCCTGCCCGCAAGAACCTGAGCAAGTGTGCTTTTCCCAGATCCATTGGGACCCATAATTGCATGGATTTCGCCTTCATTAACCGAAAGGTTAATACCTTTTAATATTTCTTTTCCTTCAATGCTGGCATGAAGGTCCTTAATTTCTAATAGCATAAGATTTTAGAATCCTTTAATAATTTATAATTTAACCGACACTTCCTTCAAGACTAATGCTTAAAAGCTTCTGAGCTTCCACAGCAAATTCCATTGGCAATTCCTTAAACACTTCTTTACAATAACCGTTGACGATTAGATTTATTGCATCTTCCGTTTTGATTCCTCTCTGATTAAGGTAAAATATCTGATCCTCACCTATTTTAGAAGTAGTCGCCTCATGTTCTACCTTGGCTGAGGGATTATTAATTTCAAGATAGGGAAAAGTATGGGCACCACATTTGTCTCCAATTAAGAGAGAATCACATTGTGAAAAATTTCTTGCGTTCTCTGCTTTTTTACCGACCTTGACCTGTCCGCGATAACTATTATTACTTTTACCTGCCGAGATACCTTTTGAAATTATTGTACTACGTGTATTTTTTCCCAGATGAATCATTTTGGTACCTGTGTCTGCCTGTTGCATGTTGTTAGTAACGGCCACAGAATAAAACTCGCCAATGGAGTTATCTCCCTGAAGAATACAACTTGGATATTTCCAAGTAATAGCAGAACCGGTTTCAACTTGAGTCCAGGATATTTTAGAATTTACTCCCCTGCAATGGCCACGTTTGGTAACAAAGTTGAATATTCCGCCACGCCCTTCCTTATCACCCGCATACCAGTTCTGGACAGTTGAATATTTTATCTGTGCATTATCAAGAGTAATCAATTCAACAATTGCAGCATGAAGCTGATTTTCATCTCTCATAGGAGCAGTACATCCCTCCAGGTAACTTACGTAAGCACCTTCATCGGCAATAAGCAAAGTCCTTTCAAACTGACCTGTGTTTGCGGCATTAATTCTAAAATAGGTTGATAACTCCATCGGACAGCGCACTCCTTTAGGAATATACGCAAATGAACCATCGCTGAATACTGCTGAATTCAAAGATGCAAAAAAATTATCGGTATAGGGTACAACCGTTCCAAGATATTGCTTTACCAGCTCAGGATAATTTTTAACAGCCTCGGAAAAAGAACAGAAAATAATTCCAAGGTCTGCTAAAGTATCCCTAAAAGTAGTCGCGACAGAAACTGAATCGAACACAGCATCTACAGCAACATTACTCAATCTTTTTTGTTCATCAAGAGAAATACCCAACCTTTTAAAAGTATCAAGCATTTCAGGATCTACTTCCTCCAAACTGTTCAGCTTTGGTTTCTTTTTTGGAGCTGAATAATATATAATGTCCTGATAATCAATAGATTTATAATGTACATTCGACCAATGAGGTTCTTCCATAGTAAGCCAATGACGGAATGCTTTTAGTCTAAATTCCATCAACCATTCAGGTTCTTCTTTAACCAGAGATATTTTCCTTATAATCTCCTCATTCAGACCTTTAGGAAATGCCTCAGCCTCAATGTCTGACACAAAACCGTATTTGTATTCACTGTTGGCTAATTTTTCTATTGTCGTTAATTCTGTATTGCTCATTATTTCTCCAAAATCGAAGCTTTTTTATTAAATTCTGAAAAAGCTTATCAAAACTAAGTAATCTATACAAAAAAGTCAAGATTCATATTTATATAATTTAATTGCCTAATTTATTAGTAATAGTCTTAAAATTGGATTAAAAATAGGATATGAATTAACCCAGGTTTTATATTGGAGGATAACCAATCTGGCAATTATAAATTGTTTTTATTTATATATTAAGTTAATTTAGAATTTAATATTAATTATCCTGGAATTTAATTGGAAGAAAGCCAAAAAAAAGATATTGTTATAAAGAAAGATGATGCAGTAGGTGAACAAAAACCTGGAAACCCAGAAAGATCAGATAATAAGAACTTTTACCGCAGAAATTTATACAATAAAAGAAAAAGATATTTTAACAAATCTCCCCATTCAGTTCCTGAAGAGCGAATATCCTTTAATAAATTATCTATAGTTATCCCATTACTTAATGAAGAAGAATCGTTAAATCCCTTGGCAAATGAAATAAGAAAGGCTGTTAAGCCCTTAAATATTAATTATGAAGTAATTTTTGTTGATGATGGGAGTACTGATGGATCGCTCAAAATAATCAAAGATATCTGCAAACAGGATAGAAGGTTCAGATATATTAGTTTCAGAAAAAATTATGGTAAGTCTGCAGCAATGCAAATGGGATTTAAGAGTGTCACCGGGGATGTTGTTGTTACAATGGATGCAGATTTACAAGATGATCCAAATGAGATAGGCAATCTTCTGAAGAAGCTTCAGGAAGGCAATGATCTTGTTTCCGGATGGAAGAAGAAAAGATTTGATCCCATCATAAAGAGATATTCTTCAAGATTCTTTAATTACATTACAAGGGTAATGAGCGGAATCAAAATTCACGATTTTAATTGTGGACTAAAAGCATACCGGGTTGAAGTGACACAAAGCATAAAAGTATATGGCGAATTGCATAGGTATGTTCCAGTGCTTGCTGATTGGAATGGGTTTATTGTCGCGGAAATACCTGTTGTTCATCATGCAAGAAGATATGGAAAAACAAAATTTGGTATAAGCAGGTTTTTTAAGGGCTTTATTGACCTTGTTACTGTAATTTTTTCGACAAGGTATATCAAGCGTCCTATGCACTTTTTTGGATTTTTCGGAGCTCTATCCTTTTTAATTGGTATCATCGTAAACGGTTACCTTGCTTACGAATGGGGATTTAATCATCAAGCACTAAGCAACCGCCCTATGTTATTTTTAGGTATGCTATTAATTATTGTTGGCGTACAGCTATTCTCTGTCGGTTTATTAGGTGAAATGCTTGTACATAATACGATGGATGAAAAAGAATATGTTATTAAGGATAAGGGATAAAGAATCCTTTTATCATGCATTACGATCCTATTAAAGATATATTTGCCACTATCCTCAGGAAATTCCCCTTTCTAAGAATTATTTTCTATAAACTTCTGGATCTGATGTTTTTAAGATCGTGGTATGTACGAAGAGAACTTTTCAGAATTAGAAACGTATTCGGTAAAAATAAGATGACGATTTATGATGCGGGCTCCGGTTATGGGCAATATACTTATTTCATGACAAAACATTTGATGCCGTGTACGATTTTTTCTGTTGATATAAAAGATCAATGGATAATGGACAGCAGAGAATTCTTTAACAGGCAAAAAATATCCAATGTTGATTTCGCAATAGAGGATTTAACAAATATTGAACATCAAAACAGGTTTGATCTGATCATCTGCGTGGATGTCATGGAACATATTGAGGAAGATGTAAAAGTATTCAGGAACTTTTATAATGCCTTAAAGAAAGGGGGATATTTACTTATTAATAGTCCTTCTACATTTGGCGGCAGCGATGTACATGATGAAAAAGAAGAAAGTTTTATTAGTGAGCATGCAAGAGTTGGATATTCACATGAGGACCTCGAGAAGAAGCTTATTCCCCTGGGTTATTCCATTTACCGCTCAAGATATACATACGGATTCTGGGGTGATAAAGCTTGGCGGCTAAGTATAAAATACCCGATGGTAATGTTAAATGCATCAAAAGTTTTTTTTATTATACTACCTTTCTATTACCTGATGGCACTCCCTTTCACCTTTATTATGATGAACATGGACTTTCTGTCGAAGAACAAAGTGGGATCAGGAATTAATTTTATTGCAAAGAAATAAGTAATTAGGAGAATAAATGGCAAAGATCAATAACAAAAGATCCGAAAAGAATCAAGCTGAAAAAGGGTTAAACAGTTTCAATCTTGATAATATAATTCCGCCGAAGTTTCATTTATTATCCGCCATACTGATAATTATTCTTTTATTTCTGGTATTCCTATCTCCTATGTTTTTTGGTGGAAAGACATTCCAATCAGGAGATATCCTTGCAAGCAAAAGCATGGTCCCATACATTGATAATCATAAGGATGGATTTACATTATGGAATCCCCTTATATTTTGCGGTATGCCTGCTTATGCAATTGGAACAGCCAATATATGGTTCAATTTAATAAGTGTAGCTTTCGGAGCCATAAAAGATTTTTTCGGTGGTTTCTTCACAGTAGTATATGCAAGGTGGACATTTTATCTTATTATTTTAGGCATCTCTTCATTTATGTTGATGAAAAGCCTTACCAAAAATACTTTGGTAAGTCTTTTTACCGGAATAGCGACTTCATTTAGTACCGGTATTATTGTATTTCTATATATAGGGCATGTTACAAAACTAACCTCATTATGTTTTTATCCATTAATATTTTTAATCTTGTTAAGATTCCAAAAAAAGATACGTTTACTTGATTTCTTAATATTAATTATTACATTCCAATTATTCCTTGAGGGATTTCATGCGCAGATTATATTTTATACATTCTTTGCTGTTGTTGTTTATTATTTGTATTTCCTCATCAGCTACATTGTAAGAAAAGAGAAAGAAGAACTAATCCGACTCTTTAAATCCGGACTTTTAGTTTTAGGCGCAATTATAATTGCATCTTTAATTCAGTTAGACAGTTTTACACAAGTTTCAGAATATACTCAATATTCAACCAGGGGTCCAAAGGGAATTGCCGAAAATACAGCAGGGGGGGAGAATAAACCTGCTTCGGATTATTATGATTATCACACTAACTGGTCATTTTCACCCGAGGAAATATTAACATTTATTATCCCATCCTACTATGGTTTCGGAAATTCAAAATATACGGGACCATTGACAAACGGACAAGAAGTAGATGTAAATACTTATATAGGACAAATGCCGTTTGTTGATGTTGCAATGTACATGGGAGTATTGGTATTTTTTCTAGGACTCTTTGCGATATTTACAAGGTGGAAAGAACCGCTTGTTCAATTTTTAACTATTTTAACAGGCCTTGCACTGCTTATTTCATTCGGGAAGAACTTTCCTGTAATCTTTGATCTTTTATTTTATCACCTTCCGGGCTTTGATAAATTCAGAGTACCCTCAATGATCCTGGTTATAGTTCAGCTTAATTTTCCGATACTTGCGGGATTAGGTATTATGAAGATTATCCAAACAAAAGAAGAGAAAAATTTAAGTTTAACAAAGGGAATCAGAAATATAGCTTTGATATTTACCGGTATATTGGTCTTAACAGTTTTACTAAACAGTTCATTATCAAGCTGGTTCACTGAAAGGGTCACCGCATATGCGGCAACACTTCAGGCTTCAAAACCTCAGATGGCGCAGCAATATACAGCATTGGCAGATTATTCTTCGAGCATGTTTACCGGTGATTTTATTATTGCATTCATATTACTTGCGGCTACATTCTGGGGTGCATATTTTTACCTGAATTCCAAATTCAGTAAGGATATTTTTGTATTTGCTTTGATTATTATGCTGACAATTGATTTATGGCGGATTGATGCCAGGGGGGAGAAATACACCGAAACTCCTGCAATAAATAATCTTTTTGATACTCCAAATTATATTACTGTTATCAGGAATCAGAATGATAAAGAGCCATTCAGGTTATTGAATTTAAAACAGGATGGATCTTTAGGGTCATATCAGAATAATTCAAATTACAATGCTTACTTTCTAATGGAAGATTTCTATGGATATTCGGGAGTAAAACCGCGTGCATATCAGGATCTGATAGATGTTGTAGGTCCGCCAGTAAATGAAACTGAATGGAGAATGCTTAATGTTAAATATATTATAAC
>JARLHC010000100.1 GCA_031292455.1 Ignavibacteriaceae bacterium | reverse complement strand
GCTTAGATTATCATCGTTTCCAACGATAACCCGGCTTCTCGCTACATGGCTTTAGAGTTTTACCATGACGGGACTCAGCAGAATCGCAACTCTCCGACTCACCCGATTAGTAATGTCCAAGCTTAGCTTGGCGCTCATTTTATAAGAAGCAGTTTCTTGGTTGCAATATAATTTCCGGCTCTCATTTGGTAAAAATATATACCACTACTTAAACCCTGACCATTAAATATTATATTATAATTTCCAGCAGGTTTAAATTCATTTACAAGCGTTAAAATTTTCTTCCCGACAGCATCAAACACTATAAGAGATACAAAACTACTTACAGGTAATTGATACTCAATAGTTGTGGAGGGGTTAAAGGGATTGGGATAATTCTGCTTAAGTTCAAATTTAACCGGTGAAGAAATATCTGCCAGAATTACAGGACTATATTTAAAGGTACCGTCAACATCCAGAATCTTGAGGCGATAATTAAATTTTCCGGCATTAACTTTTTTATCTACATATGAATACTGTTTGGGGGAAGTACTATTACCGGATGCTTTTACGGAAGCCACTATTTGCCAAATTTCATTAGTTAAATATTTTTTTTCAACTTCAAATGACAAGCTATTTATTTCTGTTACAGTATTCCAGTTTAGAAGCACATCATCATTTATTACAGAAGAAGTAAATGATGTTAATTCAACTGGTAAATCGGAATCTTTAGCAAGCCAAATTGAAGCATTCAGATGCAGATTAGCATGGCTGCCACCCACAGAGGGATCGGCCCATCCTACATAGAGCGTGTTCCCGGAACCACCAGTTCCATCATCAGCCGGAGAACTATCACAAACAAGTACAACGCGGCCGTTTCCATATTTAGAACGAGCGACCATAAGGTTAGTATTCCCATGGGCAGTACCGGTAGTCCAAACTACGCCTGTAACAGAACTATTCGCTGTGGGATTAAGGGTAGCTGTTGCACCATCGCTCCATTTCATAGCAGACACAGTTCCGGCAGTTCCCGAGGTCAAAAAATCTCCAGTTGCAACATTGGAACTGGTTTGGGAAATATCGACAAGATCAACTGACATGCCGAAGGGGTTTGAAACGATGCCATTATTAGTAAATAAATCATTCCAAATCATGGGTGAATCCCAACCATCATTATTTCTATCTGAGCCGGTATGATCTGAAATCATAAACAGGCCACCCCCATTCTGAACAAAATTAATTAGTGCAGTTTTTTCAACAGAACTAAATTGAGTATTCGGTTCATCAATAACAAAAACATCATAATTTTTTAAATCCTGAGCATTAGAAGTTCCGTAAGTAAAGGAAGAACCGCTGGGAAGCGTTTCGACATGATAGCCTAATTTTACCAAAGCAATTCCCCAAGAAGATAGTGCCCCTGTCCAATAGCCTTCAGTAGTAGAAGAGGTCACAGTAGACTGATCCGGGGTAGGGTATCTTCCTGGAACCAGGTTATCTTCATCAATAACCCAATCAGCATTTCCAGCAGTTTCAGCATGAGTGTTGTCAAAAAGGAATTTCTTCTGCTGGGGAAAACAGAGAAAAGATAGTGTTATTAAGAATGCCAGAACAAGGTTGAATTTCATTTTCATAATTTCCCAAATGATTAAAAAGTGATAAAAAATACAATAAAAATATTCCAGAATATAATTAATTCAATCAACTCCGGATTAAAAAAAGTTAATGTGATTATCCTCATTAGCGAATGATGCTTCTTATTGACTTAAATCAAATGTCTAAAACTTCAATAAGCTTAGTTTGGCTGTTTAACAAAATCAATATTTATATTCTAAAGAGAAATTATTCGTTCTATGAACAAATTATATAAATTGTTAATTGTAGTGCTGTTAGCGGAGGGGACATTACTTTCCCAGCAGAAGACACAATCGGATACAATAATGCACCGAGGCACATTAAAGGAGTGCATTGAATATGCATTTATACATCAACCTTTTATACAGCAGTCGCTGCTTGATGAAGAAATTATAAGCCATGAAGTTAACAGCAGGCTTGCCGACTGGTTCCCGCAGTTAAATTTTAATATAAATCTTATCCACAATTATAAACTGCCTACATCAATTGTCGGAGGGACACCCGTAACATCTGGCTTGCATAACACATCCTCTGCACAATTTTCATTAACCCAGACTATTTTTGACAGGGATGTATTTCTTGCCGCCAGCACTTCAAAGGATGTAAGCCGACTAATGAAGCAAAAGACGACATTCAGTAAAATTGATGTTGTTACCTATGTAAGTAAGGCATTCTATTCAGTTTTATTCACACAGGAACAAGTTGCGCTTTTGGATGAAGATATTGTGCGTCTTCAGCAAAGTGAAAAGGATACTTATAATCAATACAAGGGAGGAATTGTTGATAAGACAGATTGGGAAAGAGCGACTATAGCACTTAACAATGCTATGGCAGAGAAGAAGCAATATGAAGAATTATTAAAATCGAGATATGCATTCTTAAAAGAACAGATGGGATACCCATCGGAATCTTATTTAACCCTTGAATTTGACACAACAAAAATGCAGAGCGAAGCATTCATAGATACCACCTTGAAATTAAATTATGATAACAGGATTGAATATCAATTGCTGCAGACACAGATTCAACTTCAGCAAGCAAATCTCAGCTACTATGATTTAAGTTTTGTCCCTTCCATTTCTGCGTTTGGAAATTATACATATTTCTATCAGAATGACAGGCTATCGCAATTATACAATCTCAATTATCCATATTCCAACATCGGATTGCAGTTATCCCTTCCCATTTTCCAGGGAGGAAAGCGAATACAGGAAATTGAGCAGGCCAGTCTTGAACTGAAACGATATAAATATGACATCATTTCCCTGAAAGACTCAATAAATACGGAATATATAACAGTAGTCGGGGAATACAAGAGCAATCTGAATAATTACAATATCCTGAAGGAAAATCTTGAATTAGCGATGGATGTTTATAATAAAATCCAGTTACAATATAAATCAGGGATAAAGACATACCTGGAAGTAATAACAGCAGAAACTGATTTAAGGACAACGCAGGCAAATTATAATAATGCCCTTTTTCAGGTGCTGAGCAGTAAACTTGATGTTCAGAGAGCGTTGGGTATCATTAATATTGAATAAACCGGAGAAACAGATCATATGAAAAAGTATCTTTATCTTTTTGTTATAGCGGCAGGGATTTCAGTTCTGGAGATTGGATGCGGCAATGATAAAGCACAGCAAAAACCGATGAATATGGCTGTCCCGGTTTCAGTTTATAAAATTATACCGGAGACAGCCACATATTTTGATAATTATCCTGCAACTGTAACGCCATTAAACCAAGTCGATTTAAGGCCGGAAGTTTCCGGTTACATTACCGATATTTATTTTAAAGAAGGTCAGCATGTAACAAAAGGGATGAAACTTTACGATATTGATCAGCGGCAATACAAAGCCGCATACGACCAGTCAGTAGCCAACCTTAATGTTGCTAAATCAAATTTCGACAAAGCCCAGCAAGATTATAACCGTTACAGTGAATTAGCAAAAAATGATGCTATAGCCAGACAAGTTTTAGAGCATTCGGAAGCCGATCTACAGACTGCCAAAATGCAAGTAACTGCAGCGGAAAGCAATGTAAAAGTTGTAGAAACAAATTTCCGTTATTCTGTAATTTATGCATCATTTGACGGAACAATCGGAATTTCACAAGTTAAGTTAGGGTCTTCTGTTACAGCGGGACAGACTTTACTTAATACAATTTCGTCTGATAACCCGATGGGGGTAGATTTCTCTGTTGATGAAAAGCAAATTAATCGATTTACATATCTTATGCAGAGTAAGAGAGACAGCAGGGATTCAACTTTTTCAGTAATTCTGCCTGACCAGACCATATATCCTTTGGCAGGTCGAATCAGTTTTATTGACCGCGCCGTTGATCCACAAACGGGGACAATCCGAACCCGGTTAATATTTCCGAATCCTAAAAATATATTGAGAGCAGGACTTACATGTAACGTAAGAGTACGGAATGAAAATGCGGAGGGAAGTATACTTGTTCCGTTTAAGGCAGTTGTTGAGCAAATGGGAGAATATTTTGTATTTGTAGTAAACGGCAATAAAGTATCGCAGCGTAAAATAAGTATAGGAAACCAGGAGAATGAAAAAGTAATAGTAAAGGACGGGCTTAGAGTTGGCGAAGAGATAGTAACTGAAGGAATTCAGAAACTGAAGGACAATTCGATGATAGCATTAAACCCACCGGGGGCAAAAACAAAACCCGGAACTACCAGAAGTTATTAATACCGCTACAGGATAAAACATGATATCAAATCTTTTTATAAAACGGCCGGTAATGGCTATAGTAATTTCTATTGTTATCGTATTGTTAGGGACAATATCGATCTTAAATTTACCCATAAGTCAATATCCGGATATTACTCCCCCGACGGTTCAGATATCAGGAGCATATAATGGTGCTGATGCCCAGACTGTGGAGCAAACGGTTACAACACCCATAGAGTCACAGGTAAACGGAACGCCCGGGATGGCTTACATGCAAAGCAACAGCACAAGCGATGGCCGCAGCACAATTAATGTGTCATTAAATATCGGAACTGATCCTGATATTGCGGCGCTTGATATACAGAACCGGGTAGGAATAGCCACTCCCCTGCTACCTGATGATGTTAAGCGTTTAGGAATAACTACGAGGAAGAGGAGTCCCAGTATTTTATTATTAGTTGCGGTGTTTTCCCCAAACGGAACGCACGGAATACAATTCCTGGACAACTATTCGAACATTTTTATCAGAGATGCATTGCTGAGGGTACCGGGAGTTGGGGACATATTTACAAGAGCAGATGATTTTAGTATGCGTGTATGGCTTGAGCCGGACAAATTAGCACAACTTAATCTAACTGCAAATGATGTAGTAAATGCATTAGCTGAACAGAACCTACAGGTAGCCGCCGGTTCAGTTGGAGCTCCGCCACAATCAAGCAACCAGGCATTTGAATACACAGTATTTACAAACAGCCGGCTTAGTTCGGAAGAACAGTTCCGAAATATAATAGTGCATTCCAATCCACAGCAAGGATCAATAGTTTACCTGAAGGATGTTGCACGAGTTCAGCTTGGGAAGTTCAGTTATGCAAACAATTCATTTGTAGACGGCAAGAAAGCATCATATCTGCTTATATTTCAGGCACCGGGGAGTAATGCTCTGGATGTTTCGAACGGCATATACAGTACAATGGACCAGTTAAGAAAATCGTTCCCGAAGGACGTGGATTATATGGTTCCATTCGAATCGGTTTCTGTTGTTAAAGTCTCAATCAGGGAAGTGGTTATAACATTACTTCAGGCATTAGGGCTTGTAGTACTTGTAGTATTTTTATTTCTTCAAAACTGGAGAGCGACATTAATACCCATATTAGCGATACCGGTTTCGATAATAGGCACATTCACCTTTTTTAACCTGTTCCATTTTACAATCAATACATTGACAATGTTCGGATTTGTACTTGCAATAGGAATTGTTGTGGATGATGCAATTATTGTTGTAGAAGCGGTCCAGCACTATATAGATGATCAGCAGCTTTCACCTAAATATGCGACTATCCATGCCATGCAGGATATATCAGGACCTGTTATTGCAATTGCATTAATACTTGCTGCAGTATTTATTCCAGTAGGATTTATCCCGGGAATAGTAGGAAGATTATATCAACAATTTGCAATAACGATTGCAATATCAGTACTGATATCAGCATTTGTTGCATTATCATTGACTCCCGCTTTATGTCTACTTTTACTAAGGCATTCGGACCCTGACAGAAGTTCAAAAGGAGTCGGCAGATTATTTTCAGGATTCAACAGATGGTTTAAGAAAACGACAGAATCATATTCTGAAGGGGTAAATAAAAGCATAAAAGCGGCGAGGTATGTTTTAATCGGATTACTTATAATGTACATAGCGACAATATTATTATTCAAAAATAAACCGACCGGTTTTATCCCCTTAGAAGATGAAGGGCGTGTATATGTTACATTTGAATTACCTGAAGCGTCATCAACGACCAGGAGCGTAGATGTTATAAATAACATGATGGATATTTTGAGCAAGACACCTGGAATAGCTCACTTTGCAGCGCTTGCAGGATTGAATGTTATTACATTTGCTACAAAATCAAACAGCGGTACAATATTCATAATGCTAAAGCCATGGGATGAAAGAACGGACAAATCACTTCAGTTAAATTCATTGATAGCAACATTGCAACGAAAGTTTGCATCAATTAAAAGTGCAAATGTAATTGTTGTATCACCTCCTGCTATACCGGGGCTAGGGGCAACAGGCGGATTTACATTTGAATTGGAGCAGCGAGAAAGTACCGATTCAATTAAGCAGTTCGAAAGTGTAGTACAGTCATTTGTAATAGCTGCGAACCAGAGGCCTGAGTTAAGCCGTGTTTTTTCATTTTTTACGGCAAAGACTCCCGGATACCAAGTTGATGTTGACAGGGAAAAGTGCAAGAAGTTAGGTCTATCCATTGCGGATGTTTATAACACGTTACAAACATTTTTAGGGAGCCGATATATTAATGATTTTACTATATACGGAAGGAATTTCCATGTAGTAGCACAAGCCGATACTTCATACAGGGGAACAATCCAGGATCTATCGCGTTATTATGTAAAGAACCAGGCAGGAGAAGAGATTCCCCTTAGCGCAGTGATTACGAATCACGTTACAGAAAATGCTTCTATGATTACACACTACGATATGTTCCGGACAGCTGAGCTAAATGGAGGAGCTGCGCCCGGTTACAGCAGCGGTCAGGCAATAGAAGCATTACGTGAAGTAGCGGCACAGGTATTGCCCGCCGGTTATAATTATGAATTTTCAGGATTAAGCCGCGAAGAGATTAATGCGGGGAACAGCACCTTCGCTATTTTTGCACTTTCAATAGTGTTTGTATTTTTATTTCTTACTGCATTATATGAAAGCTGGTCGGTGCCATTTTCAGTATTACTTGCCGTGCCAATCGGTGCATTCGGAGCAATATTTACTTTAACATTTATTCCAAGTCTTAATAATAACGTATATGCGCAGATAGGTTTAATTACGCTGATCGGGCTAGCGGCAAAAAATGCAATACTTATAGTAGAATTTGCTAAGGAAAGGGTTGACAATAAGGGAATGGAGTTAACGGCAGCAACAATTGAAGCAGTTAAATTACGTTTGCGTCCGATTATTATGACTTCGATGGCATTTATTTTCGGAGTATCTCCTTTAGCACTTGCAACGGGAGCGGGCGCCCAGGCAAGATCAACAATTGGTTTTACGGTTTTGGGGGGAATGCTTGCAGCAACACTTCTGGCAATATTTGTAGTTCCGGTTCTTTTTGTAACAATAACGAGATTTGCATACGGAAAGGAAAAGCTTGAACAATTAAGTACAATAACTCCTGATCCTGAACCGGAATAAGGTTTATTATTAATACATCAAATAATGCACAACTACCGATGAGAAAAGTGGAGAATTAAAAGCCTGTATTCTAGATGAATCCCAACATTGTTTCTTAATAAATCCAAAACTAAAGTTAAATTAAAGGCTAATAAGACTAAAGGGACTACTGCAACAAATGATATTAGTATATAAAAAAAATTACTGAAGAAGTAAGGGCATATAAATCAGAGGCTGATGAATACTATCTATTTTATGGAACTTGAAAAGGAATCGTACGAGCCAATATCGAACTTGCAGGAATAAAGCGCTGAACGGTAAGTTAATTGTATGGGATAGGAAACTCATATGTTAGGTTAGTGAGGAAATGCGCATCAAATGCGCTCGAGATGCGCTCAATTCAGTAAGGAAACCACAATTATTTGGTAAAAATAAAACAGATTAACTTTGGGAGAATTAATATGGCCGGATGGGAAATTCCAGTACGCGGAACTTCGTAAAATGTTGAATTTTACTATTTTGGGGGAGAAACTAAACAAGTACATTTATCCTGTCTGATTATGATATTCTTTCATTATGTCCATATTATTATACAATGAACTTGAATCATTTATTATTTATTAGAATTTAAGTCTTTTGGGTGTGGAGAAACAGGGACTCTACAATAATATAAAATAATGTGAATTTGGTTTGAAAACGCAATTTCTCTAAGGAATATCTGAAATTCTTACGTATTTTAAAAGGCTGAGACAGTAGCCCAATATTACAGTAGATGGGGTTTTGGCTAAACATATTGATAGATATAAGCTAAAAATTTTATTGGTTTTAGATAAATTTAGTTATTTTTAATACAGTTGAATATGTAACGATTGACAATAGTACTTTTTTTCTTTTCTGGTGTAATATTGTATATAGGTTAAACTTATATGAAAAATAAGATTACTTTTGAGGGGGACTTATTAGTCCATACTATTAAGGAAGAACGATTCTTACCGCATGAAATTATATATTAATTTGTCATTTCAAGTTGTGAATAAAAGCTCCAGATATAAAACATTAAATTTATTTAAAGAAGGGAGTGGGTCAAATAGTGAACGTAATATCCAGATACCGGATTTATCGCGTACAAATATTTTAGATATTTCTTATTTAATGGAGTTGCATTCGGGTATGTTAAACATTAGTTAAGTTGAAATACCAGATATAGATTTTCTTTGTTATTTGGGATTATTCACTTTCTCATTTTCTTCAGTAAAGATTTTACCCTATTAGGAGAAAATGTGGTAAATGGAGAATTGAGCGGTGAAAAAATATAAATTTGACATTGTGATTATCAGGAGATAAATATTATAGACTAATGAGATTGGTTAGAGAATTATTTATTACAGTTCTAATAAACGCCTTGAATTTGTAACGGAATACGTATTCGTTCTAATTTAGCAAATAGCGCTAGTTAATTAAGATTCACTTTAAAATATTGGAGGCAAGTTTGCCATATAGAAAATGGATACTTTTGTTTCTAAGTTTTCCAATCATCATTTGGGGACAGACTAATTACACAGTTCATTATTCCCGTTCTGATTTAACCCTAATAAAAAGAGAGGGTTTTGATTATATCAAAATGAAAAGCTCTTTGTATATGGGAGAGGTAGGGAAACCACACCTACCTACAAAAAATATTCAGCTTCTAATTCCTCCTCAAATGGATGTAGGCTCAGTAACAATAACCGATATGAATTCTGAGGATATCCCGGGGTACTATTATATTTATCCTACACAATTTCCAAAATTACAGAACGGAGCCTTGGTTCAACCGGATTCTAACATTTATTCCCTTGATCTGCCCTACCCAAATAATATCATCAAGGTTGTCGGTGCAGATTATTTTGATGGATCAACCCGTATTGTCCAATTGCAAATATGTCCTTTTATTTATAAGCCTAAAAGCGGGAAACTAACCTTATTGACACAGATTTCTTTCAATTTAAATCTTAAAGCTTCACCTAATAATCCCCCACATGTGAAACATAGAACGTTGGCAGCTCAAGAGATTTATAATAAAGCACTTAATAATTTAATAGATGACAAGACCGCTATTTCATTATATCAGCAATTACCTGATTCTATATATATTGACCACCCCAAACCAATTTCCTCAAAGAGTCTTAATAAAACATCCGAAACGGGATTACCGTTATTCCCCGTACCTGGGACATTAACCATAATAACAAATGAATCTTTGGCTCCAGCATTTACTGACTTTATAAATCAAAAGGCCGCTGATGGAATTACTGCGAGGATTGCCACAGTAGAGGCTATTTATGCATATTTTCCTCAAGGCGATACTATCTCAAATCGTGTTGATCCCCCCGGTTGTATAAGACAATATCTCATTTATGCTTATTCTCAAGGATGTACATGGGTTCTTCTTGGAGGTGACGCCACGATTGTTCCACCTCGTTATCTGGGAAATATTGGTTTGCCTAAGGACCTTACGCCAACAGATTTATACTATTCGAACTTGACGAATGCTTGGAATGTTTTCGATTGGATGGTTCCAAGTGTAACCCCAAATGTGTTTGTGGGTAGAATCCCGTTTAATAATCAACAGGATATTCTCCAATGGACTAGTAAGGTTATCCAATATGAAACAAACCCATTTCCAGGTAACCCCACAGCCTTAAATCATGTTATGTGGAGTTCTGCGGATCAATTGGAAGATCTACCTGATGAATTATTACAATCTTTTCCATCCTGGTATACTCATACCGTCATAAAGGAAACTCCATCTGGGGCTTCTCAGAATCCAACAGGTCCAAGCGGCGCTGACGTGATTAACGAATTAAATAATGGTTATGGCTTTTATAATATCTATTGCCATGGAGGAGGGGGTAACCCCGGGGATTTTTTTGTAGTTAGTTCAGGCGGATATAATTCAGCGCCATACAGGTCTGGAGTTTCTTCTTATGATTCTTATTCTGATTATCCTTCATTTAATAATGAAACGGGGAATGGTATTGATAATACCACCAATTACTGTACGATTGCCTTTTCAATATCATGTGATAATGGTGCATTTGATTTACCTGGTAATGATTGTATAGCAAAAGCCTGGTTGCGCGTTGTTGATGGAGGGGGACCGGCATTCTTAGGAAATACCCGAGATGGATACTCAACAGAATCCCAGCTAGAGCAACAATTCCTGTTTTACCTATTTCCAAACGGGGAAACACTGGGTTTGGGTGCCCTTGAAGCTTATGCAAAATACGATTTGGGTATGGTTTATGACTATATCGGAGCCAACCATCATTTATTTGGCGATCCTTCAATGAATGTCAAGATTTATCAGCAAATAGATAATGATATTATGTCTTCAACTACTTGGTCAGGCAATATAGAGATCGATAACCCAATAGCTGTTTTAAATGGGGCAACTTTAACGATTGCACCTGGTACGAATGTGTTCTTTAACCATAACGCTCATCTAAATGTATATAGTACTCTAATTGCAGATGCTGAGGAACAAGCCGCTATTACATTTCAACCAGCAGGAGCTACGGGTGATACTAATAATTATGTCCGTTTTGCTACTTCGTCTAGTTCAAATTCTGTTTTAAAAAATGTAATTTTAACAAATATTGACGGTATCAAATGCGATTGGGAAGCAAGTATTATTATTGAAGATTGCTCCCTCATAAATTCTTTTCATGGAATTTATGTCTACCATTCTTCACCACAAATAAATAATAATTATATATACAATCCAATAAGAAACGGCATTTGGTGCCAATCCACAGCATTTTCTAACGGATATTGGTTGGGTATTTCTGGAAACACTATTGTTAAAACTTCAAGTAATATTAATTATCATAACTACCAAGGAATATGGATCGAAAATTGTGATAGTCCAGTAATAAACGAGAATGAAGTAGAAGGGTTTTGGTGGGGTAATTATAATGGAAATTCAACGGTATTTTTTGCTTCTGACCCATATGAGAAAAACAACCTATTTGCAGATAATCTAGATGGAGTAGGATCTGGATGGGGTACATCTCTTTTTGCAGGAAATGAGGGAGATGATTTCGGTGTTAACAACAGTTTTCGTGATAATACTAATTATAACATCTATTGTTATGAGGAGAGTTGGGCAGAAGCTGGTTATAATTATTGGGGGGGAGGACATAAGGCTTATTCAGATGGAAGTGAAATCGATTTTTACAGTGACCTATCTACTGATCCCTGGCCTGAAACAAATTCCGCTAATATCAAACCATCCATTAAACCGTCATCAGTAGGTCATATAAATAAATCGTTGTCTGATAACAATCTAGATAATAATTTATCTAAGGGGTTATTATTAGAAAAACAAGGTAGAATAGATGATGCGATTAATTTTTATAAAGATTTAATTTCTAATGATAAAAATGTACGAATAGCACTATTACAACTTGTACATATAAAGAACAAGTATGCAAAAAGTGAAATTGTGGATTATTTCGGGAATTTACTAACGAGTAATCCAAAACATTTTCCAAAAGTAAAAAAAATATTAGCTGATATCTATTTAACAAATAATCAGTTTGATAATGCAATGACTGCATATGATAATGTAATTCAAAATGATCCAACAGGATATGACGGAATAACCGCAAGATTTGAAAAATTATTCGCCCACTTAAACATCAAGAATAACCCTGTTACTGCATCACAGATTTTATCTGAAATTAAAGGATTAAAATCAGAGGATATGGAAGTTCAAATGTTAATTAACGGGGCAGAGGATCTTATTAATAGCAATTCTAAAGAAATGAAAAAGAGTTCAAATTTAGCTGATGTTAATATTCCAAAAACGTATAAACTTTACCAAAATTATCCTAATCCTTTTAATCCCTCAACAACGATAAGATATCAAATTCCTAAACCAGGTTTAGTATCTATTAAGGTATATGATATTCTTGGGAGAGAAGTAACGACTCTTGTTAATGAAAACAAAATTGCAGGTACTTATGACTTTAATTTTAATGCCTCAAGATTCGCAAGCGGCGTATACATTTATCAGCTAAGAGTAAATGATTTTGTGTCTAGTCAGAAAATGATTATTATTAAATAGTATCCTATGACCTAAACTTTAAAAACAAATTGATTCTGGTTGGAATTTCACTCTGACAAAGAATTATTTAAATTATGGAAATCAGAATATCTATGACTGGTTTCAAAATGGAGAAAATGCCATGATTGATAGTATAATCAAAATCAGAAACTTCCTTTTTCTTCTTCTTATTATGACTGGGTATCTTACTATTTATTCCCAGGCAAATTCATGGTACCGGACTAATGGCCCATATGGAGCAGAAGTCGGGGCAATTATAATTGATTCATCAGGCAATCTCTTTGCAGGAACCATGGGCGGAATTTACAAATCATCAAATGATGGCTTAAGCTGGTCTATAATTGCATTCAGAGATACCGGTGTTACCGGTTTAGTAATAAATAAAAAAGGGTATATTTTTGCTTATATGGGTCTTTGTCCATCTGGAGGTATCCCAAGTCATGGCTGTTATGGGATTTACAGATCAACCGATGGAGGAAATATCTGGAGTAAATTAGCAATAGGTTATAATTCTTTAACTCCTGTAAATTTAATGGCAATTACGAAAGAGGGAACTTTATTTGCGGGAATAATCTCATATCCAAATAGTAGTCTTATTTGTTCTTTTGATGATGGCAATACCTGGACACAGAACCAATCCGGACTCAATGGTATTGCATATTTATATTCATTAACATTCGGGAAAGATAGTACGATGTATCTTGGAAAAGATACTGATGGAATATACCGCTCTACAGATTCAGGGAAAACATGGGGGAAAGTATCTTCAATTTATTGTAATTCTTTGGCTGTCGATTCTGCTTATCATATTATAGCCGGAAATCAAAACGGGATTTATATATCAACCGATGAAGGTATAAACTGGCAACCTTCCGGGCTTCAGAATAGTAGGATTAATACCATATTTATAGATTCCTTTGGCAATATTTTTGCGGGCACAGAAAATCAAGGATTATACAAATCCACGAATGATGGCATTACCTGGATTCATACAGGATTAATATCCAAATGTGTGCATTGCCTCACATTAAAGTCAGGGGGGAATATTTATGCAGGCACTTCAGATAATGCAGTCTTCAAATCAACAGATAATGGAAATGACTGGACTCAAATATGCACTGGTTTTATTAATTCTATAGTTTATTCTCCTGTAATTGAATCAAACGATTCTATTTTAGCGCCATGTTCTAATGGTGTATTCAGATCAACAAACAACGGAGACAACTGGGAGAAAATTGCATTCAGAGATACAGTTATTAGCTCTCTGCACATAGATAATGGAAGACACATAATTGCATGTCCAGATTTTTCAGTTTCAGGCTTCTTTTGCTCAACAGATCATGGAGTTAGCTGGCAGCATTATCTTAAAAATCATAATGTAATATGCGCAACAGCAGATCAGACAAATAATTTTTATGCCGGTACAGATTCCGGATTATTCCGCTCTACAGATGGCGGTAATAGCTGGACAAACAATGGATTAATAACCGGATCTGTTTCTTCGATATTAACCATAACTGATAAAACTATTTTAGTGTGCAAATATTCTGCTGTTATCCGTTCTACAGATAATGGTGATAGTTGGTCGGAAGTATTATCAAATGTTAATCCCAAGATAATACAAATGGACTCCCAGGGAACAATATATGAAGCGGGTGGAGATGATGTTTTCCGATCAACTGATAATGGAGCAAGCTGGTCAAATTTGCAATATTTCAATCAAGTAAATTCGCTTGCAATAAATTCATTAGGGTATGTTTTCGTCTGGTCATATGAGGGAATAATATTCAGATCAACTGACCAAGGTAACACATGGACAGATTTCAGTGGCTTATTAATGAATGAATATCTTACCGGCCTTGGAGTTGATTCAAAAGATAACCTCTATGCAGGTACAGAAGGACATGGTATATTCCGCACGACTAATTCAACTCCTGTAAATGAGAAAAAACAATCATTGCCTCTAAAATATGAGCTCTCACAAAATTATCCTAACCCATTTAATCCCTCAACTACGATTAATTATTCAATTGGTAAGGAAGGACATGTTAAAATAACTGTCTATAGTATAATCGGAAGCCAGGTAGCGGTTATAGTCGATGCTAATAAATCACCAGGAAATTATTCTGTTCAATTCATTACAAGTGCATTACCAAGTGGAATTTATTTTTATAAAATGGAATCAGGAGATCATTCAGAAGTTAAGAAGTTTGTCCTTTTGAAATGAGCGCCAAGCTAAGCTTGGACATTACTAATCGGGTGAGTCGGAGAGTTGCGATTCTGCTGAGTCCCGTCATGGTAAAACTCTAAAGCCATGTAGCGAGAAGCCGGGTTATCGTTGGAAACGATGATAATCTAAG
>JARLHC010000017.1 GCA_031292455.1 Ignavibacteriaceae bacterium | reverse complement strand
TGCGTAATAGCATCCTTCCCTACCCACATCGGTTCATAGCTTTGAAGTGAAACAGCATCATCGGTATACATGCTTGCAATAGTATTATAATCCCCGCTCACCATAGCTTTACTAAATTTGTCATTCATATCATCGCAAAACGTCCTGAACTGTGCATCATCGTCACTTTGTGCAATAATATTAAATGCAGATACCAGGAACACACACGCAAACAATCCAAACAGTCTTTTCATAACAAACCTCCATCTTAAATTATAAATTCATTTCGAAGCAAACTTATAACTTGAGCGGGATTTATATGTTGTTAGTATCACATAAAATATTTGCGGCACTGCAAAATATTTTGAATCCAAGATATTCGGATATGGGTATCGGGAAAAATCGAAAGAATGCCGCGATACTTAGACCTGAATTAATTTGTTAATAACTATCGTTATCGATAATAACCTTACCTTTGAAAACCCTGTATATATAAATTGTATAACCAATAACGATCGGAACTCCTATAAGTGCAATTATCAGCATATTAAGGAGAGTGCCCTGAGTAGAGGAGGCGTTATAGATTGTAAGGCTATAGTCGAGATCAATACTTGAAGGGACCAGCCGCGGGAAAAGACTTAGTGCAACAAGAAGAGTCATTGCGGCAATCATTAAGGAAGATGCGGTAAATGTCCTGCCATATTTTTTAGTTCTCAGACCGACGGGAATATAAATAATTGAAGCGAGGAGTAATAAAAGGAGAATCCAGAATAACGGGTTATTGTAGAATTGAACCAGGTAATAGTCCGATGAAAAAGTAATGATAGTAGAAATGACATAAAGCAGTAAAAATACAAGTAATCCATTACCTGCCCATTTAGACATTTTGTCTCTTTGGGCACCATCAGATTTCATAGCAAGGTAAATTGCGCCATGCATAAAAAACATAGAAAGACTGGTCAGGCCGACAATTAAAGAATAAGGGTTTAGCAGACCTAAAAAGCTTCCATGGAACAATCCTTTGCCATCCAACGGCAAGCCGCGCAAAATATTGCCGATTGCGACCCCATACAGAAGAGCAGGAATTAATGAGCCGACGCCGAAAGCGAAATCCCAATATTTCTTTTTTGCCGGATCAGAATATTTCCTGAATTCGAAGGATACAGCTCTGAATATTAACGCTGCCAGTAACAAAACGAAAGCAAGATAAAACGCACTAAATACTGTAGCATAAACAATCGGAAAGGCAGCGAACAAAGCACCGCCGCCGGTAAGGAGCCATACTTCATTACCATCCCAAACAGGACCAATAGCATTCAGATTGATACTTTTTTGTTCTTCATTTTTCGTAAACAGGTGTATTATTCCAACACCTAAATCGAAACCATCTAATATTGCGTATCCGATAATGAGGACACCGACTAAGAGAAACCAAACAATATTCAGGTCCATTATTTTGCCTCCTTCATTAAAGGTAATTCAAAACCATGATTGATTTTTTTCTTCAATAAAATGAAAAGCGTAGTAATCAGGAGCAGGTAAATAAGGCCAAACAAAATTATCGAGAAAACAATTTCTGCTGCGCCGACAGTAACAGAGACAGCATCCTTTGTACGCATAAGGTGGTAGACAATCCAGGGCTGCCGACCAACCTCAGCTGCAATCCAGCCTAACTGACAGGCAGCGAGGGGCAACGGGATTGACCATGTTAATAATTTCAGGAAGCCAGTACTATTCCATAATGTCTTTTTATATAGTTTGTATGAAGCAAGTCCCATTATCAACATAAAATACATTCCAAGAATTACCATATTGTGGTATGATACAAAAGTCAGGAACAGAGGAGGGACATCTTCCCGTTTAAATTCATTTATGCCCTGTACTTTTGCTTTTACATCACCAAAAGCAAGCCAGCTAAGCAAACCGGGTATTTCAATTTTAGCTTTTAGTTCAGGCGGGTGGTCGGTGGGTACAGCAAATAGAGCGACCGGGGCACCTGACTGAGAAGTATAGAGCCCCATTATAGCGGCAAATTTTTCGGGCTGAGTACGGGCAACCTGTCTACCATGTTCATGGCCGAAGGGAAATACTTCCAGCAGGGAGACAATAATTCCAAAAATAACAGCAAACTTTAAAGCTTTCTTAGCAAGATCCTGACCATTACCTTTTCTAATCATATATGCGGAAATACCGGCCATTAAGAAGGCGCCAGAAATAAGAGCAGCATCTACGGTATGAAAAAACCTTGTTAAAGTAGAAGGGTTAAAAACAGCGACCCAGAAATTAGTTAATTCGGCCCGGTTATTATGAAGAATGAAACCTGCCGGAGTCTGCTGCCAGGAATTGGCAACGATAATCCAGAAAGCTGAGATAGTAGCACCTACAGCAACCATAAGGGAAGAAAACCAATGGACTTTTGAAGACACGCGGTTTCTGCCGAAAATGTACAGACCCAGAAATGTTGATTCGAGGAAAAAAGCAAAGACAGCTTCTGCAGCAAGGGGGGCGCCGAAAATATCACCTACAAACTTTGAATATTCAGACCAATTAGTGCCGAACTGAAATTCCATTACGATACCGGTAGCTACTCCAACAGCAAATATTAAACCGAGAATTTTTCCGAAGAAGTGGGCTATGGCCTGAAATTCAAGATCTTTCTTTTTCCACCCCATAGCTTCGAGGATACAAATCATCCATGCAAGTCCGATTGAAAGTGGGGGGAACAGGAAGTGAAAACCGATAGTCATTGCAAACTGAATACGCGCCAACAGTACAGCATCCATATTTAGAAACTCCCTCGATAAGTTTATGTTTTTATTATAACTTTATTTTGCAAAGCAAACAAAACTACGAAATAAACTCCATTTGGCCAGTTTTCATTTTATAATGGTTGATGGGAAGCACAGAAGTACCCGGAGCTTAATATTGGAAATTTGATTTAGAAGTAAATGGAAAGCGTTTAATAGTTTAGATATCATATATTCAGAAATTTTAATAATTTAGGGTTGTGAAAGCATTAATATTAAAATTCCTATATATATTTGTTTTTTCAACTATTCTAATAGCCCAGGATAAAGAGCCATTAATCCAGCTGGGAATCCCGTTAATTAAATACTATTTGCCCAAGGAATATTCGGCCGGAATGCAAAACTGGTCAATTCTTCAGGACAGGCGCGGGGTTATGTATATTGGGAACGGATCAGGAGTTCTGGAATATGATGGAGTAACATGGAGACTGATACCGGTTCCTAATAAAGGAGCCAGATGCCTCTTTATGGATGAAGAAGGAACAATATTCGTAGGCGGATTAAACGAGGTCGGTTATCTATCACCTGATTCTACGGGGAACTTAAAATATGTATCGCTTAACAAAGTTATCTCTAAAGAACAATTAAATATCGGCGACGTGTGGAGTATAATAATACATGATGAAAAATTATACTTTCAGACATTCAGTACTCTGATTATTCTTGAAGTAAAGAATAGTAAGCACAAATCTTTTGTAGATAGAATTGCAGACCATCCATCGGTAACACATTGGGGATCCGAAAAAAAGTTTAACCGGTTATTCTTAATTAATAATAAGGTTTTTGTTCAGGTAAGAACTGTTGGTCTGTATGAAATATTGAATAATCAGCTTTTTCTGAAATTTAACGATGATGATCTGAAGCAGGATCTTATCTGCTTAATGCTTCCGTATAATTCAACTAATAAAATCCTAATCGGATTAGTGAAAAGCGGGCTATTTTTACTTGACGGAAATAAAATTGAGAAATATAATGATGAAGCGGATGACTACCTTGTAAAAAACCGCCTGTATTGGAATGGTACTATTCTTCAGGATGGGACCTATGCCATGGGAACACAATCCGGGGGAATTGTTATTATGGGCAAAGACGGCAAACTGAAAAGAATTATTAATAAAGACTCAGGTTTTAACAGTAACAGCATATGGTATTTGTTTGCCGACAGGAGCGGAATACTTTGGATTGCCCAGCACCAGGGAATTGCAAAAATTATTTATCCGTCCTCATTACAGATACAGGATGAGAAATCAGGATTCACAGGGACCATTAATGATATAAATTATTTTAACGGAAAGGTTTATTTAGCTACCAGTTCAGGATTATTTTACGGGGAAAAATCACCCGAATCGCCCGGGCAGGATATGTTTTATCCTGTTAAAGGAATAACGGGTTACGCACGGAATTTATTGCATTATAAAAATTCCCTCCTCGCTTCAACCAGTAACGGAGTTGCAGAAATCAAAGATAATTCTGCTTCAATTATTCCAGGTACTTCAAAATTTGCATTGTGTCTCTATAACTTACAAAATGATTCTTCGATTATTTATGCTGGATTTATGAGCGGGATAGAAATATTCAAATATGAAGGGAAACACTTCAGATGGATCGGCAAAATAGCGGATATTTCATCGGGCGTTAAAACTATCGGAGATGATGGAAATAAAATCCTTTGGCTTAATTGTTACCTAAAAAAGAGAATAACCGGATTAAAGATCCCTGAAAAGGTGACTGATTTGGGAGGTTATAAAAAAATAAATGCTGGAAATGAATCCAGTTTTTCAAACGAAATGAAATTATTTACTTATAAACAATCAGTTTATTTCTACGATAATAAAATGGTTTACACGTTTGACAATACACAAAACAGATTTATTCCTGCTGAATTATTTTCAGGGTTATTCACCGGCCAGACGAAAACGATCAGATATATATACTGCGATAGTCAAAATATTCTATGGTGTATAGTAAATAATAATACAGTTAATGAAATACAAGAAATAATTATTGAAAACAGCCGGAAAACGATAAAGAATTATCCATACTTTCAGATGATGATTGATATGACCGGATCTAATGTATTCGCTTTTTTTTCCTGCACTTTGGAGAATAAAGAAAAAATACTTTGGGGAGGAGAAGGAAATATACTTGCTAAATATAATATTGCTTCCAGGTCTATTTTCAGTAATACCAGTTTATTGTTGCCATTAATACGGAGGGTATACATATACGGCAATAAAATTATTTATAATGGATTTGAGAAAAATATTCCGGGCAATTATAAAGAACTGCATAAAGTGGACTATTCTAATAATCTGGTAGGGTTCGAATTTGCATCGCCCGACTATCTGAAAGAAAATGAGAATGAATATCAATACAAACTGGAAGGTTTTGATAAAGTTTGGAGCAGCTGGGGTAAAGAAACAAAAAAAGAATACACAAACCTGTCCGCCGGCAAATACTATTTTCTAGTGCACAGTCGTAATATTAGGGGAGAAGTAAGCGGCGAAGCGATTTACGGATTTGAAATTATTCTACCATGGTATATGACCTGGTGGGCAAAACTGGCCGCTCTTTTAATTGTACTGCTGATTATTAATTATTTAATAAAAATGAGATTGCGTTACCTCAATGAGAAAACAATACTTCTTGAAAGGACGGTAGCAGAGAGAACACAAAAGATTATTGAGCAGAAAGAGACACTGGAAGAACAGGCAAAAACATTATTAGAATTAAACCGGGCAAAATCTAATTTATTTGCAAACATTTCTCATGAATTCAGAACCCCTCTTACACTTATTAAAGGACAGCTTGAAAATTTAATGGAAATTGAGCATGATGAAGCAATAAAGAAAAAAATAAAGGTTGCATATTCAAATTCGAAACGGTTGCATTCACTTATAAACCAGATTCTAGATCTGTCAAAGATGGATTCATGGAAAGTCACGCTTAAATTGGGGTCTATTGACCTTGTCCCTGTTGTGCTGGGAAGAGCGGCATCATTTGAACTGCTTGCTAAAGAAAAAGGGATTGAATTAAAAGCTGCCAGTAATGTTAAATCACTTCCGGTCAGAATAGATAAAGAAAAATTTGAGAAAGTGATAGACAATCTTTTATCAAATGCATTTAAGTTTACTTCCAGAGGGGGGACTGTTTCAGTTTCCATAGATAAAGTGAATACAGAAGAGACAGAAAAGGCACAAATCTGTGTTTCAGATACAGGCATCGGAATTCCAAAGGATAAACTCCCTTTCATATTCGGCAGATATTACCAGGTTGATGATTCAAAGACACGGCAATATGAAGGAACCGGATTAGGGCTTGCCATTGTAAAGGAACTTGTAGAGTTACAGAACGGAATGGTAACAGTAGATAGTACTGTAGGAAAAGGATCCCGGTTTATAATATTGCTTCCTGTTGAAGCAGAAGAAAAAGCAGAAGTTTCTATCCCGGTAAATGAAGAGAGCTCAACTGGAATTATTCAGAATGAAACTGAAGCAGATAAAGAGCTGATCCTTATTGTTGAAGATAACGCTGATGTAAGGAATTATATTAAAGATAATCTTGAATTAAATTATAGAATTCTTGAAGCAGCAGACGGGGAGGAAGGAATTCAGAAAGCTGTTGAATATATACCGGATTTAATAATTTCAGACCTGATGATGCCGAAGGTAGACGGTTATGGCCTTTGCAACAGATTAAAAAATGATAAAAGGACAAGCCACATCCCTATAATAATCCTAACAGCGCTTGTTGATGAAAAAAGCAAGATTGAGGGATTAAAAACAGGAGCCGACGAGTATTTATCAAAACCGTTCAGCACAAAAGAGTTAGAGGTAAGGGTTGGGAACCTGCTCCATATCAGGCGGCTTTTAAGGGAAAAATATCGTGAGGTTTCAGTATTAAGACCTGAAGATATTAAAGCAAATCTCATTGATAAGGAATTTATAGAGAAGGTATTTGTAATAATAAATAACCACCTGGAAGATGAGCAATTTGATGTTCAGAAACTTGCCGAAGAAGCCGGAATGAGCGTAAGCCAGATTAACAGGAAATTAAGCGCAATTATAAATGTATCAGCCGGCAAACTTATCCGGAATACTCGTATGGATTTTGCAGCAAAATTACTTACTGCTGGTGTAAGCATTGCAGAAATAGCTAATAAAATAGGTTTTAGCAATATACCTGCATTCAACAATAGTTTTAAGGTTCGGTTTGGCACTACCCCTTCAGAATACCGCAAAAACAATCACAATAGTTAAATTCCATTCCGAAAAGACAATTTGCGTATTATTAATAATATTTTGACGAATATTCGTTAACCCTCTCCCCATATTTTATAATATATTTTCATTATATGTGTTGGTTTATTCTAGCATTAAAAAGCGGAAAAATATGAAAGGGGAGCCCTTTTTAAATAGTAATCTGATAGAATTCTCAGCCAAAAAGGTTAGGTTAAAAAAACCATATCCGCACTTTGGGGATTTCAAAATTGAATCGAACCTTGTGGCTAATACTCCTGAAATGAAGGGAATTGTACATAAGATTGAACATTTTTCTACTAACAGGGTTACTATTCTTATACAGGGAGAAACAGGAACGGGGAAGAAACTTGTAGCAAAGCTGATTCATTATTCCGGCATAACAAAAAATCATCCTTTTATAATTGTTAATTGTTCGGGATTAACTGAAAATATGCTGGAAAGCGAGCTGTTTGGAAATGGCAGAATGGGAAAATTGAAAACCGCAGGGAAAGGGACACTATTTCTGGATGAAATCTCAGACGCCTCTCAAAATTCGCAGGCAAAATTATTAAAGATCTTAGAATCTGTTCCATTAAAAGCCAGATTGATAGCAGCATCAAGCAGAGATTTAAGGACGCTTGTTAATGAGGGGAGATTCAGCGAGGAATTATACTACCGGCTGAAAATATTATCGATTAAAATACCTCCTTTAAGAAAAAGAAAAGATGATATCCCCCATTTAGTCAATCATTTTATAAATAGAATTAATAAAATACTTAATAAGGAGATCAGAATAACTCCTTATGAGGTGATCGAAATGCTGATGAGACCTTCATGGACCGGAAACGTTCGTGAACTGGAAAATGCGATATATCAGGCAATTGTGCTTTCACATAGTGATGTCCTTGAAAAACAGAATATCCGAATACACGACAATATTATCAACATAGATGATCAAGAAAGGTCAGGTTTAAGCTTACATGAAGTTGAAAGAGAGCATATTCAACTTGTCCTTAGAAAAGTTAATAACGACATGCTAAAAGCATCAAAAATACTTGGTATATCATTAGAGCAGCTTTGTAAAATATCCGGATTTTAATTTTGAGGTATTTATGGAAAAAACAAATATATCATATAATGAATTCGTAAACGGGGTTGTTAAGGGAACCATCCGGTTTGAAGTAGTGGATAAAACCGGATATGTAAACCTTTATTATAACACCTTTGTCGCTGTAATGATGAAAATCCTTTGCGCAATCATTTATTCACCGGTTATTTTAATTCCGGTATTAAGTTACGTGTTTAACAAAGCGATTTTGCTTACAGGACTCTTGGGTTTTATTTTTGGATTTATCCTTCACAGGCTAAGTTTGAAAATAAATCACCCATTTATAAATTTAGTTACTGCTACTTTCCTTTTCGGTATTACTGCAACAATATTTATCTGCTTTACCGATATTATGACTCCTTTTACATTCATTCTAACTTACACCATCTATCAATTCTTTTTTCTTTATCTCGACGATTACTTTTACCATCAAAACGCAAAAAGCATATTAATAAGAAACTGCAGCAATTATAATTTCGCAGCAAAGTATAATATTATTAAAACATTCCGTGTATCAGATAATCAAGGCAGCCTACTGCATGTTATCTGATATAAATTGTGAATTTATCTGAATTAGGGGATTCTTCAGGATTAACCGGAATTTAGTTATTTTTAATAATATATAATCCGGCAAACAATTGATAATTCATTCGTGGTATTATCCCGTTCTATTTCTGGCAGGTTTCTTTTCGGGATTGGTGGATGCTATTGCAGGTGGCGGGGGCTTAATTACACTCCCTTTAATGCTAAGTTTAGGATTTCCTCCGCATATTGCATTAGGAACAAACAGACTGCAGGCTTCCTTCGGGAGTTTTACAGCTTCTTATTATTATGTTAAAAAAGATCTTGTAGATTTTAAATCATGCATATTGGGAATTGTACTTACATTTATAGGAGCTGCTGCTGGGTCGTGGGCTGTTGAGCAGATAAGCAGCGATGCACTAAAGCATATCATCCCCTTTCTGCTTGTAGGAGTAGTAATATATTCTTTCTTTAAGATTAACCTGGAGGATATTGATAAGCGGGCCAGGATGAGTGAATTTGTTTTCTACCTGCTTGTTGGATCGGCCCTTGGATTTTATGGCGGTTTTTTCGGATTAGGGGTCGGGAGTTTCTGGGCTATTGCATTTGTAATAGGACTTGGATATAACCTTAAAAAAGCGACAGGTTATACTAAAGTAATGAACTTTACCAGCAATGTTGTATCATTGATCGTATTTATGATGGGGGGATATGTTCTATGGGGGATAGGAATATTAATGTCGGTTGGCCAGGTAGCAGGTTCAAAAATAGGAGCCGAACTGGTGATAAAGAGAGGAGCAAAGTTTATACGACCAATCTTCATTGTCACTGTATTAGCAACCACATTGAAAATAATATATGACCTGATAGTACATTAGTTAATCCATCACTTTGCTTTCATCCTTCAATTTACAATCGCCATAATATTTAAGAAAATCTTCCGCTATTTTACCTCGCGCACTATTATTAATACATGCAAACATAACCTTTATAGAACAATATGATCTATTTAACATTTACTTTACTTATTCCTTTTATATTGCGGTAATTGATTTATAAAACTCCAATTCAGTGGGAAAAATAATTTTACCATACCTCAGGAATAAAATATTCATGGAATATAAAGCAAAAGTTATTGTAAATGCTGACGATTTTGGCCAGAATGAAAATACTAATCACGCAATATTAGAATCATTTAACCTTGGACTTATTTCTACAACATCTTTATTATGTAACAGGCCTGGATTTGATGAGGCCTGCGAATTAGTGCATCAGAACAATTTGTCTGACAATATAGGGATACATTTAAATATAACCCAGGGGGAGTCTTTAACTGAACCAATTAAAAAACTTGCAAAGTTCTATTCAAATGGTCAAATGTTCCATTCGTTTAAAGGACATTTTCTGAATACAGAGGAAAGCAGAGCGGTTTATCTGGAATATCAGGCACAACTAGACAGGTGCAAACGTAATGGCATAAATCCAACTCATATCGATTCTCATCATGGTATGCATAATTATTGGGGAATTGGAAAAATTGTAGTTGAATTGGCATTAAAGAATAAAATTTCCGCAGTTAGGTTGCGCGTTAATTGGGGGAAAATTTCAAATAAGGGAAGATCAGGTTCAAATAAATTTTATAATTTACGCGGTAAAATATATTCAAGATTAAATAATTATCGCTTACATCGTTCTGGATTAGCAAAAACCGAATACTTTTGTGAAATTTTTAATGTTACTCC
>JARLHC010000099.1 GCA_031292455.1 Ignavibacteriaceae bacterium | reverse complement strand
ACCTTTAGAGAATTAATCGAACATGCGGGTGGCGCCACTATAAAAGATTTCGGCATCTTCGTCGGTGGCCTGATGATGGGAACTCTTACATTTGATTTAGATCAGGTGGTTACCAAAACTACAGCCGGACTGATTCTATTACCTAAAGACCATTATGCCATCAGGAGAAAAAACCAGCCTAAGGAGAATTGGTACAGGATTGGTAAATCTGCATGCGACCAGTGCAGCTATTGTACTGAATTCTGCCCCAGGTATCTGCTCGGCTATGACGTGCAACCCCATAAGGTGATGAGATCACTTGGATTTTCTAAATCTGGCTCCGTAAATTGGAACCAAATGGCTGAACTCTGCTGTGCATGCGGACTTTGTACTCTCTATTCCTGCCCCGAAGATCTCTATCCAAAAGAAGCTTGCGATAAAGCAAAAAAGGATTTGAGAGCTGAAGGTATTAAATATGTTCAGTCCAAACCGGTTAAAGTGCATCCAATCAAAGAGGGTAGAAGAGTACCTATCAAAATGTTGGTTAAAAGATTAAATGTTCAGGACTATGATGTTCATACCCCTTACAATAAAGAAATTCCTGTTCCCTCGGGAGTTAAAATATTCCTCAAACAGCATATAGGCGAAAGAACAATACCCAAAGTTAAAATTGGTGATAAAGTTGAAGAGGGCGATGTAATTGCATTAGTTCCTGAGAACAAACTTGGTGCTCATATTCATGCTTCTATTTCAGGAACGGTTTCACAGGTGTCTGAAGATTATATAAGGATAATTAAATAGGAATATAAGATGGAAATGAATTCAATCGGATTAATTGAAATGGGAAGCATTGCTTCAGGTATGCAGGCTGCGGATATTATGTTGAAAACCTCAAATGTTGAATTATTATTATCCCGTACAATCTGTTCAGGTAAGTATATGACCCTCATTGGTGGTGATGTTGCCGCCGTTAATTCAGCTATAAATGCTGCAGTTGATACTATCGGTTTCGGCGTCATCGATTTCTTTGTAATTCCTAATGTGCATAAATCAATATTTCCCGCAATATCTGGCCAAACCAATGTCGAAATGCTCGAGTCTCTCGGCATTGTTGAAGCTTATTCAGTTGCATCATTAATTGAAGGTGCTGATGCTGCCGTTAAATCTGCTAATGTAAAACTCATTGAAGTGCGGCTCGCAATGGCACTCGGAGGAAAAGCTTTCTTTACTTGTACCGGTGAAGTCGCCGCTGTAACTTCAGCGGTTGAAGCAGGAGCTAAAGTCGTTGGCGATAAAGGTCTCCTTGTAAATAAAGTGGTAATAGCTAACCCCCGTCAGGAACTCCTCTCTGAAATGATCTGATTAATTTTATTCTCCGGGTAAAATTTATTACCGGACAATATATTAATCGAACTGTTTTCAGTTGAATTCGTCTAATATAATATCAAAAGGTTCGCTTTATCTAATTATTTTATTGTTAGGAGGTAATAATGAATATCAGATCCGGCAATTACTTATTAATATCCGCTCTTTTTCTCTCTTTTATTTTGTTTCCGGTTTTGCTAAATGCAGCAGATAATGATAAAAATAAGGATAATGATGAAATTACTCAGCTTAAAGCTAAAGTTGACGAACTCGAAAAAACAGTTCAAAAACAGGAAAAGCAAATATCCGCTCTTTCCGAAAAATATGGTAAATTATTGAAATCATATTATGCTTGGCCTAAGGGGAATGACCCAAAAAACCTTCCAAAAGGAAGTAAACCATTTAAATATCTGGGTCAGGAATATTATATGATTCCTGTAAATTCACAGGAAGGTGATAAATCAACTCACTAAATAATAATAATTTTAATGGATCTTAAGTATTTCAAATCCTCTGCCGATTTTAGAAAATGGCTTGAGAAAAATCATGCTCTTTCAAAAGAACTATGGGTTGGTTTCTATAAGAAAAATACAGATTTAAAAGGAATTACTTACCCGGAAGCAGTCGACCAGGCTCTCTGCTTTGGCTGGATAGATGGTATTAAAAAGAAAGTTGACGAACTTAGCTATACTAACAGGTTTACTCCAAGAAAATCCTCCGGTATCTGGAGCACTACTAATATTAAACGCGTAAAAAAACTTTCTCAGTTGGGACTTATGCACTCTTCAGGCCTTCAGGTTTTTAATCAGCGCGATAAAAAGAAAATTAAACTCTATTCCTATGAGAGAAAAATCGTGAAGTTGGATAAACAGTACGAAGAAATATTCAAAACTCATGAAAATGCTTGGGAATATTTCCTGTCCCAACCCCCTTCATATCAGAAGGTCGCTAGTCAGTGGATTATGAGTGCAAAAAAAGAAGAAACTCGCCAAAGACGCCTCAATATTCTTATTAAGGATTCTGCAAATGGAAGAAGATTGGCAGTTATTACACTTGAACCACAAAAATAGTAACCTCCGGGGTTTAAAAATCAAGAATACCAGGATAGAATTAATTAACCTCTCGGCAATTAATTGGTGAGCAGTAAATCCAAAGGGTAAGTAACGGTAAAAATAGTACCATTCTCTTTTGAGGAAATAAATGATGATTTCCCTTTCAGATATTTTTCTGTCAGTAACTTTATACTGTAAGTTCCTATTCCTCTTCCTGTCCCCCTTGTAGTAAATGATCTTCTGAAAATTTGTAGCTGATCAAGCCTGGGTATGAATGAATCATTATGAATCCAGAAACTTACCTGGCTCTCCTGAAACCTGCAGCCGGCAGTAACTGCCTCCCCCGGTTGAGATGCTTCAAGAGCATTCTTTATCATATTCCCTAAAACTCTGCGCATTAGAACTCGGTCCGATCGGATTGTAATGTCCACTGAATCGGAATCAATCTGAATAAGTTTATTTTCCCCCTGCTTATGAACACTGTAAAAATGACTTATCTCATTCAGCAATTCTAAACTGTTAAAAACATTCAGCTCCACCTTTAGTTCATTTGCCTCTGCTGCCGCTATTTCTCGTTGGGCAGCCATCTCTTCCAGTAAAGATTCAGAAAGGTGAAGTATTATTTCTTTGTATTCCATAATTTGTTCTGGCTCAGCTTCCATTAAAAGTTGAGCTGCACCATGTAAACTGCCTGCTGTATTTATTATATCATGGAGGAATATTTTCTCAAGTATCTTTCTTCTTTTCTCATGACTGATATCCGAAATTGAAAAAATTGTAAAATTATTCCCTTCAATTTTTAGAGGAGTGGCATATACCCTTAGGTCAAGTGCATCAAAACTTTCCTTCTGGGTAATCCGGCATTCCTGAACATCCGCTATCCCTTTCTGACTGGCAAGTATTGCATTCACTGCTCCGCATGTTTGGCAGAATTCAGTTGTTCCGCATCCTCCGGCCGTTGGGTTAGAATGTTCGCAATTCAATAATTCCCCCGGACGCATCCCTAATACTGTCTTAAGATCTTCACTGTCAAGCAGCGATATAACAGTGTGGTTTGCAAATATTATCTGCCGTTCTTTATTAAGAATTAGAATAATTTCAGGAACTGCATCTACAACCTGGCAAAGAAGCTTATTCTTGTTAAAAATATTGTTCTGTTCAAAAATTACACTAATTGGAGCCCTTGCTGCAGGTGCATATTGCGTAGCAAGTGTTTCGGGCAAAATATTTTCATCCCTCATAAATATTCCAACAATTTTTGCAATAGAAGTTCAAAAAATTAAAAACTAACTTAAATGGAATTATTGACACTATAAAGGGAAATAATATCATTAAAAAAAATTAAGATTCTGCCTTAAAAGTAATCTCCCTTTATTTTTTTATAAAAAGAGAATTAGTGGTAAATTTACTTGATATAATATTTTAGGTCTGCATGAATTACCCAAATGCCGTTGATGTTTTTGGTTTTAATAAGATTTACTCCTCCACTTTCGGAAAAAAGAAGGTT
>JARLHC010000016.1 GCA_031292455.1 Ignavibacteriaceae bacterium | reverse complement strand
CTGAACCTTTGTACTCAACAATATTTTCTAAACCAAGCTCCTTGCTTTTATCTAAGATGTTCTTCAAAGCCGGTCCCTTCCCATATATTTTAAACCTGATTCTTGAAAAATCTATCTCTGTATCATCCTTTAGTAAAAACAGTGCCTCTATAATATAATCAAGATTTAAATTAAAGTTAATTGTCCCGTTATAAACAATTATAAATTCATTGCATTCTTTCGGATTAAAATTTTTAAGGTCATATTCGTCAACCCCGTTCATAATTACATTGAACTCTTTATTATTCCTGGAATGGAGAAGTTTTGCTGCCGGTTCATGTATCGTAATTACTTCCGATGCAAATTTTATCGATATCTTTTCTATAAACTTCAGAGTTTTCACTATCAGGCTGTTCTCTGATATTTTTTCCCTCTGCATCATTGCCTCGGGCGTTAATTCATGCATATCAAGTATAACCTTCGCTCCCAATAACCTGGGTATCAGTGTGGCCCACACCAGGAAATCTGGGAATGTGTGTACATGATATATCCTTACATCCTTTGCAAAGAATAAATACGTTGCCCTGAAAAATGTAACAAGGAATAAAAGTATATATTCCAGCAGTCTTGAAATGTATGTCCCCCTTTTTTTCTCTATACCGAATCGGTATATCACCAGGTTGGCTGATGATTCATAATTCTTATGGAACCTGTCGCTGATTGCCAGAACATAAACCAAATGACCGGAATCCCTTAATGAATTTACATACCGGCGCACTCTCCCGTCCTGGGGAAATTCTTCGAATACAATATGACAGATGTTTTTCTTAATGAAGATATTCCTTTATATGATTTACTATTTTATCAGCCGCCTTCCCGTCTCCATATAATGAATTATCATAATCCGCCGCTGGCTTATTTAATAACATTGATTCGGCATTCCTGAATTTATCGATATCCACATCGACTAATACATTATGCTTCGTTTCAATCAGCTCAATCCACTCAGTTGAATTTCGGAATGTAATGCACGGCTTCTTTAAATAATATGCTTCTTTCTGTATCCCCCCACTGTCTGTTAAAACAATTTCCGACTCCTTTTGAAATGCAATGCTCTCAAGATAATTTACAGGATCGATTATCGATATATTATGCAATGACTTTTTAAAGTTCTTCTCTATTATCTTTCTTGTCCTCGGATGCGCTGCAAAAACTACCGGATGCTTCGCTTCTTTAAGAATATTAATTATTGATTCAAGTCTTTCAATATTATCGGTGTTCTCCTGCCTGTGAATGGTCAGAAAGTAAAATTTGTCCTTCACAATGCCGTTAAATTTTAACAATGTTTCTTTTGCATCGATCTTATTGGAATAATTTAACAGGACATCCTTCATTATATCCCCTACATCATAAATATGCCCGGAAATATTCTCATTCTTTAAATTTGTAATTGCTCCTTCCCCCGGGCAAAACAAAAGATCGGAATAATGATCGGCACATATCCGGTTCAATTCTTCAGGCATTCTCTTATCAAAACTTCTCAAACCTGCTTCTACATGCGCCACCGGGATAAACATTTTTGCAGCCACAAGTGCCCCCGCTAACGTGCTGTTCGTGTCACCGTAAATTATTACCATATCCGGTTTATATTTATTCAACACCGACTCGATTGAAATCATCATATGCGCAGTCTGCTTTGCGTGCGATCCCGATCCGATCCCCAGGTTTTCATCCGGCTCCGGAATTTCCAGAAGATCAAAAAAAGATTTCGACATGTTCTCATCATAATGCTGACCGGTATGGACAAGAATTTCAGAATATTCCTTCCTGATCTTCTCCGATATCAGTTTACACTTTATAAATTGAGGTCTTGCCCCGACAATTGTAACTATTTTATTCATTGCCGCCTGCTGATAAATAATAACTGAATGCAAGAAGTATCGGTGTGGTCGACCACCTTAAATATGATAACTTGTTTTTGAACCCTTTGTTCTGACGGAAATAAAAATGCCCCTTATTATAAAAATCATTAAATGCCAGCTCTATTAAACCTGAAATCAATGCTCCCGTACGGTCCTCTTTCCCCCCCGCCATGCTTAATAATTGTAATGACTCCCCGATCGTTTGCGCATCGATTGGATAAAGCGAATTATTGTAGTATTTCGGAATTAAAGACTCTGTAAAGAAATTGGTTATGTAATAATCATACCCCTTCTTAAAATATGAATCGAATTCTGTTACTCCGGTTCCTTTCTTGTAATTGAATAAAGCTTCAAGAATATATGCAGTATGAAAATTGTCAATCCACTTAAGATCGGGCAGTTCGCCGTAATACCAGGAACCATCATCGTTCTGCTTGGAACAGGAATAGCTCATCCCCTTGTATGATAAATCCATTAGATTACTATCATTTTTAATTTTTCCTATCCTCCCAAGCAGTGAAGAAACTAACATATTTGAGTTATGGATCGGACGTTCATTATTCTTATAGTAACAAAAATATAGATTTTTTCCTGATGTAATATAGCCGGCTTCGTCATAAAAATATCCCGTATTTTTGTAAACAAAGCTTAGTATCTCCTCATCCTTGCTCATTTCATAATAATCCATCAAAGAGGATAATGCATAATATGTCGTAATTGAATTCGGCGTTTCCTTTTCAATGGTGCCGTTCCTCGAAACAAATTTAAAAGGTACCCCCCACGAACAATAATCTGAATTTTTAGATTTTAGCTTTAATAATTTTTCGATTATTTCTTTTTCATTAATGATATCCTGCGTTATCCCGGCTTTTTTCAGATTACAGAGTGTGCTTAATATATCTGATAGGATTTTCGGATTATCTGTTTTCTTTATCCCCAGTAAAGCCCTTGCATTAAAAGGAGCTTTTGATAATAACTGAAGGAATATCCTGTTCAGCAGTGGATTATTAATAAATTTGGCTATAGGTGAATCCAAAGCGTCAAACAGATCATAAGACTGAAAATTCTCTTTCTTGCAGTGCTCAAGTATCTCGTAAACAGCAGGCAATACTCTTTTATCCAATTGAATATGTATCCCGGTATTTATTCAAATCAAGCTCGGAATTAATAAATCTGAATTTGCCGTTTGAACTTCGTTCAATTTCTGCAACATATTCAAAAATAATCTTAGTGTTTAATCCTAATCTTTTTGTCGCTTCACCATGGATATCATTTTCATCTTTACTCGAATATTTATCGTTTTTAACAATCCGTAATATTACCTCCCCGGGAATTTTCTGGTATATCTGCGCATTAATAATATTAATGCTGTCCTTGAAAATATGGTCCAATCGTCCCACTAATCTCCCTTCCCCTGTCACTATATAGTCTTCGTCCCTCCCTTCAATTTTCTCAATTAACAAACCCCCTCTGCCGCATAATGAATTCTGGTTCGGGGATACCGTTACATAATCCCCTATTTCATAACGGACCAGCGGAAATAGTTCATTGGAAAAATTAGTCGATACGATCTTCCCCCTTTCTCCCGGTTTGCATTTTTCGTTTGCATCATTCAGGATTTCAACATAGCTGTATTCATGCTTAAGATGTAACTCGCCTTTTTCACACTCCACTATGTTTGAAGTCATTTCCGTGTTGCCATAGTAATTATAAACTTTTGCCTGAAATGCCCCTTCAATAATAGCTCTCTGCAAAGGCATAAGTGTCTCTGATGATGTAAATATCGCTTTTAATTTTAGTTTCCGGCTTGACTGTGATTTATAAGCCAGTGCGAGCAGATAAATTGAAGAAGGATATCCGTGAATTACCTCGGCTTGGAATTTTTCCAGTTCCTCTAAATAATATTTTAGGTTATTCTGGCTCATATGATACGATGACATATATAATTGTTTGCTCCAGTAATCATATGTCCAGAAAGGTGGGGCATCATGTTGGGCAGGAGTAACTACATGCCCCGAACAATGCGCAATTTTATCCTTCCCTGGATAAACTTCGGCCCAGTTATATGCCAGCGTTCTGAATGCAATATCACGTTGATAGCATTTCATGCTCAATGGAAATATTATCGCTGATCCCGTGGTCCCGCTTGTGTGCGATAATTTATGACGCGTAATCTTAACTTTATCAGAATATATTTCCTTAATTCTGCTTCTTACTATCCCTTTATTTATAAGCGGAAATTCTCTGAATTCGCCGGAATAAACTTTATCCCTGTAAAATGAGGAGTTGTGTATTGTATTGATGAATTCATTAAGCTGCGCCTGGGAATATTCTTCAAGTTTATCGTTGCTCCAATATTGGCTTTTTCTCAGAAGATTAAGATATGCAGTATAATATTTTCCGTGGTCCGACCTGTTTTTGTACAACCCATAGAAACTTGTCATTAAATTCCGGAATGCCGGAAATGAATTATCATATAAATTTCTTAAAAACCCTGAATTATAATTCATTGTTCCTCAATATGCCCTGCCCAGCCGAAATGAGGTTTAAACTTTAAGGAGTCTTCAAATTTTATTTCATTTAACCTTTTATCCCACTTCTTATTATTGCTTCTGATTATTATTTCAGAATAATTCTCGGCAGACAGGGGATACTTATGATCATCAAACGCCCTTTTTATAATACTGATTTTATTATAATCTAATCCCATGATTTTCGCGCAGGCCGCATCTACCGAAACTGGATTATCCCCGCATAAAATTACCCCTGCAGGATTAAGAGTCCCGGCAACCGGACCGTTTCCTTCCATTGCTGAAAACCCGTCAACTATAGAAATCATTTTTTTAGGTGTGGTCCTTAAAGTCCCGTCAGGATTGCAGTACATCAGAACTCTGTTCAAATCAAGACACATCCGCCAGACAGTATTGTTCCCGTACCAATTTCCTGATCGTACAACTTTTTCCGTCTGGCCAAATATTTTGTATGCCACTTTTTTAAGTTTCCGTGCTATAAAAAAGAAAGATGGTCTGTTCTTAAGCATCATTTTCTTTGCGGCTATTACAAGTTTGTTTTCAAGATTACTTTTCCTGCTCGCAATTGGAAATTGATCCCCCCCGTTCTCTGGAGATCCTATTAAATAATGCGG
>JARLHC010000098.1 GCA_031292455.1 Ignavibacteriaceae bacterium | reverse complement strand
TCCGAAGTCAAATTCCATCTGTTGGGATGATGCCTTGGGTCCTACTACCTGTGCACAGGCAAAAGAGGAAAAACATAAGAGAATTAAATAAAATTTTATCATTTAAGTGATTCCTTTACAATAAAGTTTTTAAAGTAATTCGGCTCTATATAATCATAATTCAATGTATGAAGGCCGGCGCCAAATAATTTACACCACTCTGCAACATAATAAGGGCGTGGAGCTGAATATTCATCATCTTTATTAAAAGCATTTCCAAATGAAGAATATCCTTTACTTCTTTCCTGCAAATCAGAGGCTTTAATTATCTCCAATTTCTCTGCAAATATATAATTATTAGATTTAATATGAAATCTGGCATAATACACTTCTTCGACATTCACTTTATTAGCAATTACAAAACTTGTACCTTCAGAAAGGACATGTGAGAGCTGGAGTGCAACAGCTTCAAATGTAGGAACAGGACATATTGGAAGAGAACTTCCGAATGCAAGTCCTTTAACTGCGGAATAGCCGATTCTTAACCCTGTGAAAGATCCAGGGCCAGAGGAAATTGCAATACATTCAAGATCCTTTAGTCCTATTCCTGCATATAATAAAGTCTTGTCAATTATGTCTAACAGCAGCCCTGAATGGGAATTTTTAATATTTATATTAATTTCAGTGTATTTTGATTTATCAAAATACACTACGGCCCCGCACAAATTTCCCGAGGCTTCTATTGCTAATATTGGTTTAATATTCATAGCTTACTAAAATAAAAATCCCTGCTAAGGTCATTTTGTAAAACAATTTCTATTTCTATCCTTTTATTGGGAAGAATTGAAGGAAAAAGATTTCCCCACTCTATAAATTTGATTGTTTCCTCATCTTTCATATACTCATCAAACCCGATATCATAGAGTTCATTTATCTTTTCTATACGGTAAAAATCAAAATGATAAATATTAACATTTCCATAGTATTCATTTACTAAGGCAAAAGTAGGACTGCTGACTCCGGTAATATTAAAAGATTTCAGGACTTCTTTAATAAAAAAGGTCTTACCGCTGCCGAGATTCCCATTTAATATGACAAGATCACCAGGATTTATAAATGATGAAAATTCAGATGCCAGATTTTCAGTATCCTTCTCACTATACACCTTATGTATGCAAGGAAATACCAATTCTATTTAGGTTCCATTGTAATAACAGGAATTATCATTTCTTCCATGGAAATGCCTCCATGTTGAAAAGTATCTTTATAATGAGTAAGAAATTTATGATAATCCGTTGGGTATACAAAATAAAAATCTTCTTTAGATATTATATAATTGATAGTAATTCCTCTAGAAGGGAGTTTATAATCAATCGGATTCTTTACATAAACTGCATATTTTTCTTCAATTTTAAGATTCCTCCCATACTTAAATCTAAGATTGGTAGAAGCTTCCTTGTCCCCCAAGACTTTGGCTCCCCTTAAACAACGAATACTTCCGTGATCGGTTGTAATAACAATTTTAACATTCGGGATTTTTGCTAATGTTTTGAAAGTAGAGAATAATGAAGAATGCATAAACCAGCTATTTGTAAGAGAGCGATAGGCAGGTTCGTCCGGAGCAATTTCCTTTAATATATCGGAATCAGATCTACCGTGAGCAATCATATCCAGGAAATTGACAACAACAGCCGTAAGATGCGTATTCTGAAAAGAGAGTATATTCTGTTCAAAATTTCTTCCAACTTCAGGGTCAATAATCTTCAGATACTTGAGTTCATTTCTAAGCTTTACCCTTTTACGATCGATTAATAGCTGCAATAGTTCCTTTTCAAATCTATTCATGCTTTTTTCATCGTCATTATCTTCTCCCTGCCAATACTTAGAGTAATTTTTTTCAATATCAGAAGGGAATAAACCACTAAATAATGAATTTCGAGCATATGGCGTAGCAGTTGGGAGAATTGAATAATAGTAATCTTTCTCTATTTTAAAATAATCGTTAAGATGTTTTTCCATTATAAGCCATTGATCGAGTCGTAAGCAATCAATGACAAAATAGAATACTGGGGACTCATTAGCGGAGATATCTTTAAGGACATATTTACCGGTTATTTCCGGTGTTAAAACCGGAGTGTCGGCATTTCCCATTGATGTTATCCACTTCCTGTAATTTCGCTCAACAAATTTAGAGAATTCTTTATTTGCTTCTTTTTTCTGATCGTTCAGAGTTTGTCTTAATCCTATATCAGGATGCGTATCAAGTTCAACATCCCAATTGACAAGTTTTAAATAAATATCTGTCCATTCTGAATAGTCCATTTCATGCAAAAGAGAGCGAGATATTTCAGTAAAATCCTGAAGATAATCTTTAGCAACATGCTGCCCGGAGATTTTTTTTCCTTCAAGGAGTTTTTTGCAAACTAATAAAACCTGGCTTGGATTTATAGGTTTAGTCAGATAATCATCTATCTTACTTCCGATCGCATCTTCCATCAATGTTTCTTCTTCGCTTTTTGTAATCATAACGACAGGAAGATTAGGGTGAAGGTCTTTAACAATGGCAAGTGTTTCGAGTCCTCCCATACCGGCCATATTTTCATCAAGAAAGATAAGGTCGAAATCATTCTCTTTTACAGCGGATATGGCATCTTCACCGTTTGTAACTGTATCGACTTCATAACCCTTTTCGGAAAGAAATATTATATGCGAACGAAGCAGTTCTATTTCGTCATCTACCCAAAGAATTTTTTTTAATTTCATATTCTTACATTCCTGTCAATTACATTAATAAATAATAATATTCTAGCATAAATCAAAACAGCGCAATACATCTAAAAAGAGAATTATTGAATTGATATATGAACATCAAGACCAGCCTCATTAGAGGTAGAGGGTGGAATCCTTGAAGGTCCATCCGGTTGAGTTGAAGTGCGAGTATAGAAAATAGATAAAGTGACTTTAGAACTGAGTGTATATTTGATCCTTGGCTCCAGGGAGGTCCGGACAGTTCCATCCTGCGGAGCACCACCATCCACAAAGTTCGACATATCATAGTTTACGCTTGTATTTTTAGAATTGGTATAGGAGAAACTGAACTCAATATCATTTTTCAAAAATAATCCGAACAATGGAAGTTCAAAACCAGATTTAGAGAATCCTGCAGTTATACCTATTTCACTAGAGAAAGTTTCAATAATAGCTTTTGTTGTGATTCCCAGGTCATAACTTGTCTTAGTTGAATACTTAACACTACTTATAATATTTCCGCCCCAAAGATCACCGAATGTAAAATTCAATCCCATAAACGGAGTAAATCCATATTCAATTCTTTGAGTTTGCTTCTGCTGAACACCGTCAGGAGTAATATTCCATCCTTCGGTATAGCTTGAAACATAGGCATGATCCAGTGAAACTTTTTTAGTAAAAGATTTAAATGGAAAATATTTTTCTAATCCATCCCAATTTATGCTCCAATTAGGTCTAGGTATATAATTTGCAACATTTTTAAGGAAGCCTATTTTTGAAAAAATAGGAAGGCTTTCAAATCCCTGAACAAATGCATTTGATAAGGCATCGGGATCGGTAGAAAGAGGGTCGTATTTTGCTGCTACTTTCTTTATTCCGCTATTAAATGCACTGAAAAATAATACAGGGGGGAATGATAAGAAGGATCTTGTTAAAGTTCCCGAAACAGACGGGCTTCCGCTTAAAGTGGTATGGCCTAAAGCATCTGATACTAATGTAGTTGACCTATTTAAAGACCATGATACCTTCCATGTTATATCTATTTTAGCTCCTTCCCATAAGGGCCTTTGAGTTTTGAAATCAAAGCTATTCCGTTGTGAATAATTATCACTTATATTAACATTAGGCGCTCTTCGTCCAACATCGCTGCTTAAACCTAACATAAAAAGTCGCGAAGGACCATTATTATCATTTTGATTTATACCCCAGAAATTATAAAATCCGGTACCGGTTCCGTATAAACCTGACTTAGCAACACTATTATCATTTGTAAAATTAAAAGCAAAAGAGTCATAATCGAAAAATATGATTCTTATAACAGTCTTTGTGAAAAGAAAAGCTATTTTAACAGGCGATTGCTTTTTTACAGCCAGGTTTGTTGAATCTTTTGTCCCGGTAGAATCTATTGTTATCAATTTACTTTTAATTGTATCCTTGGGAACAATATTAACCTGATTATTAAGATTAGGATTATTGAGATTATTTATATCATAATTCTTAAATTCTTCCTCAAAATTCCTTTCACGTCCTCTGTGGCTTATAGAAATCATCCCCTGTCCCTGCAATCTTTGCTGCTGGGAGTTCAAATCAGGAACATCTGCAAATAAACCCTGAGTTAAAGATTTCCAACTTAGGTTTAATCCGAGATTAACCCTACCAGTGTTACCGGCACTTCGGCCGGCATTCCCCTGTGCTATATTATAGGTCCACTGATATCCGGCAGAATATCCGGCCTGGATCTTAAAATACTTTCCGATATCCAATAATGACGGAAGAACAGGATTGGTCCGGATATCTACAGTCTGTTGATAACCATTATCTTTGCCAAATAATGCCTTAGTAAATATATCTCTCCAGATTTGACTCTCAGGTCTCTGTTGATTAGCCACATCAGTTTCAAGATATGCAAGAGTAGAATTAATACTAACACTATAATTTGTACTAATATTCAATAGCCCGCCATCAGTCATTTTCCAAACCAAATTAAAACCTCTCTGGGCTGTAAAATCACGAGAAATCGACTGTTGAGGAAGTGTACCAATCTGATAATCAAGTACACGGGTAACATCAGTTGTCCTTAACCTTCTAAAAGAAAATTGAGCTGTTAAACTCTGAGGAAGGAAATAGACCCGTGCTTTTTTATAATCAGGAAAAAATGCAAATAAAGTGCTGAATACCGGAAGATTACCAGGGCCATAACTATAATCAGGACTTATGTTAAGAGCATAGCTAGCATTTGCATTCCATTGCCAGCTCTTATCAAAGAGGACAGTAGGGCTCCGGCTAAAAGTCTTATTATAATTAAACCCAAATGTGAGACCATTAAATGTGTCTCTGATAAGCCAGAAAGTTGTCGGTATTTTAATCTTTATATTAGAAGCGGAATATGAATCGGAAATATTAACAGTTTGAGACTCAGTGATGACCTGTGCAGGAGTTCTATATTTATCTTGTGTAGAGGCAGCACTTACCAATATATCGGTACCGGGGAGATATAGCGGTTTACTTATAGATTCCGTATGAGAATAATTAAATCTCAAAGTGCTTTCCGGGAGATAGAACGGGAGCAATTTAATAACATCCAGATCTGCCGAAACCCCCCAGTTTTTTGATTCCATTCGTGAACCGAATCTGTCAGAAATTCTATGGAAGAAGGGATTTGTCTCACTCATATTAAAATTAACTGTCAGTAAATCGGCCAATTTCAATTGTGTGGAAATGCTATAAGCCCAACCCGGGGTTTGGTTAGCACCAATAACCCTTAATTCATTAACCCAAACCTCACCGGATAGTCCATTTCGAATCAGAGGCCGATTGGCATTATCATTATTGACTATTCCTACCAATAAGTATTTAACAGACGTTAATGTAGGATTGCCTCTAACCTGATAATAATGACCTGGTTTACCGGGCACAGCTGCAGATACTATAAGATGCACAGAATCTTCTTTTTGTTTTAACGCAGTTAGATCAGAAAATTTAATATCGATTTCATTCCAGTTTGGTGTTATCGGCTGTCTGTATTCATAATAATTTGTTGAATCGCCTCCGAAACGGAAATATACCTGTGCCATCGAGGAATGTAACGTATCGGCTAAATTGCCGTAGGTTGGATTCTCATCGCCGTGTACAAATAATTTCATCTCAGAATAATCAAATACGTCAAGCGGTTTTATAGTAGGAAGATACTTAACGGACTCACGCGTCTGACCTGCCGGCAAATTTTTAATAATCAGATCCATCGCCTGTTCATTTTGCAGAACAGTTTCATTTGGGTTAGAGAGATCTCTTTGCTGAGTAACACCCGGCGGGCTATGGTAATCATTATTATCTTCAATATTCTTGACAGAAATTGTAAGTACAGAATCATCCGGGATAACTTTTTGCCATTGGTTACCGGTAAGGTTAAATTCTGCCAAAGTTAAATGCATGGCTTGAGCCTGATCAGTAGTAAATAACCTGATAGTTTCGATAGAAGTAAAACTTGGATCACCAACGGTCAGTTTATAATCTTTCAAGGGAATCCGGTAAAGAAACCAACCGTGACCTTCTCCCCCTCCCTGAATATATTTATTGTTTGAAGTTGTATCCAAAGGGATTTCATATCTATAGTAGGAATTTATAAGATCTAGGTTTCCATTCCTGTTAAGATCTTCTGTATCCGGGTTTCTTCCTATATCCGTTAAGATTGCATTTCCTTCTGTACCATTTATATTAAAGAAATCAGTTATCGGTCTGGAAACACTGGAGGAATTCTGAAAAGAAAAATTATCTCCCGCGGGATCACTTTTTGTGCTATGATATAAAGCCCGTTCCTCTGCATCTGTTAATCCATCGAGACCATTATCCTCCCCCGGATCAATAAGATCATTATAGGGAGGCTTGTCCTCGGTATCCAGAACTTTATTTGGAATAACATCTTCGCTAATTCTCCCCAGATCCAGATAAATTTTTGATCCAGGAGGACATTGCTGTGCATTTGCCCAGAATTCTATAAACTCTATATTTTCATCCACCAAATTATTTGCGGTGGAAGAAAGAAGTTTCATAATTCCACCCCAGCTTTTTTTAGGGTTTGTATAATCAGTCGGTTTAATTGTTTTACCATATCCGGCATAAGTACCCGGGGTATCCGGCATATATACATAATCAAGAGTAGAAACCTGTTGATCCGCTTTAGCAACAACTTTCTTATTTCCCCATAGATCAGGCACTGAAACAGGGGATGGAGTAATGGAATACCAGAAAGTTTTACCTTTGAATGCCATTATTGAATCTTCATATACATCCGGTGATATATTGGCAAATTGGGGAAGTGCATTTGGAGGACTGAGGTCTTTCCAAGCCGTATATGAAACTCCGACAGATATTAATTTTTTAGCAGCTTCAAAATCATCTATATATGCAATACTCTTCCCCTGATCAGAAGGAATTGTGCTTTTGATAGTATTAGGATCAGGTTTTATGTAGGCATATTCACCGGTAGCTGACACAGAAGACATTTCTTTAGTGGAGATAATCTTATCCAATCCATTCGTAATAAATGGGAGATCAGCTCCGGTAGTAAAATCCACCCCATATATTGTATTATTAAGAGGTTCTTCGCCGATTCTTACTTTTTGGGATAATGTCTGCTGATTAAGATTGAGGATAGAGAATCCAAGTTTTGTCCTCTTTGAAAAATCAAATAATCCCCTTAACCCTAAAAGAGTTTTAGAGGCTAGCTGGAAAAGATCATTCTGTTCAAAAGATATTTTAAGATCGGCACCCGGCACAAGAGCTGCATCATTTCTAATTGTAAGTTGACCGATGTTATAATCAACTATATAATCAGAACCGGGAGAAAGCTGCCGACCGTTTAATAAGACCTTGACTGAGTTTTCTACAATATTAAAACCGAGCTGGTATACCGAGGAAACATCACCTGAATATTTTCCTGTCATTACCCATTTATCTTTAGAGGGAATCTGACGTGCAAAAGTCTGGCTTGTATCATAAACTTCATTATAGCTAAGATCCGCACTAAGGCCTTGCGGAAGGTTTCTTCCAAAAGGTTGAAGTGTCGGGAAAATAATTTCACCAGTTGCGGGAAGAACTGTAATATTTTGCCTCCAGTCGAACAGATTATCCGGGTTCGCATTAGTACCGCTGGGGTCATAAAGATCAAGCCCGAATGCATTTAACAACCTTATTGAACCAATTGTAGTTGCGGGTTCTGAACCTTCAGTCTCTCTTTTTATCTGGAAGTCAAAACCTTCCTGCTTAATATTCCTCCCCCCCACCGGATAAATATTTTTAAGCTGTAATTTCCATGCGTCAGTAAATTGCGGTTGAAGACCAGCGGGTTTTACCATTTGAAGGACAATCTTTTTTATAACATTAGTATCATTTGCTGTCACAAATTCGCCGTAAAAACGGTCATCTGCTGTACCCGTACCTTGCTCCTGCCGGAAAGCAACTCCGATTATATCATTATCATTAATCTGAGTTTTGAATGAAATAAAACCTGTTTCCGGATGTAAAATATAATCATCACCATTAGTCAGAAGAACAAATCTTCCCTGATCGCTTATCCCTTGAACCGGATTTATATCCCCGTGCATGGAATCGGGATAAGTTTGTCCTGCGAGTTTAGAATCCAATTTAATAAATACATTTGCATATCTTTCCTTGGAACGGTTACCCACTGTTGTTGAAATTGATTTCCAGACCTGTATATCAATAACCCTCATAGTAGGGTCAATAACCGGAGTAGCATTTCCGAAATATTTATTAAACAGATTCAGATTATTTGATGTAT
>JARLHC010000097.1 GCA_031292455.1 Ignavibacteriaceae bacterium | reverse complement strand
GACTCCCATATCTCATCCATTAGTTCCGTCGAAGGCATATTGGTCTTCCCCTTTAATAACCCCGCAAGCTTCTCTTCACCAAAGAAATCCTCCTGCTCGTTTATCGCTTCGGTTATTCCGTCAGAGTAAAATGCAAATATCTTCCCCGGCGACAATACTATCTCCTCCTCAACTAATGTCCTGTCAAATATGACTCCCTTTTCCAACCCTACCCCTATCCCCTGCGTCCGGTATGAATCTACCGTTCCGTTTGATGCCGCAAGAAGTGGCGCATGCCCTGCCCTGCAAACCCTCACTATCCCCTTCTCTACGTCAAACAACGCTAACGTCATCGTTACAAACCAATCCTTCTCCATCGATATGTACAGGTTCCGGTTTATCTCTATTAGTATATCGCGCGGACTCCTGTTGGCAACACACGCTAACTGCATCATCGTCTGAAGCTTTGTCATATACAACGAAGCGGATAAACCCTTTCCTGATACGTCCCCTACTACTACAAATAACTTTGTCGGCGATATCGGAATCAGATCATAATAATCTCCCCCAACCTGCATGGCCGGCACCATCTGTCCGCAAATATCCAAACCCTTTAGATTCGGATTGCACTTCGGAAGCAAACTCTGCTGTATCTTTCGCGCAAGATCAAGGTCCCTCTCTATCTTCAGCTTGTCTGCCTCTGATCGGTAAAGCCGCGCATTCTCTATCGAAATTGCCGCCTGGTTTGCCGCTGCATATAAAAGCTCAAGATCCTTCCCCGCAAACTGCGCACCCGAATGCTTTAGCCCGAATAATAAAAGCCCTATTACCCTCGATTTAATTATCATCGGGATTATTGTATTAATGTTATCCTCTATAAGCCTGGCGCTCGCTGTCGGAAATACATTAATAAAATCCGCTTGCTCCACTACTATATAATTTGAGATCAGCGATTTCTCTTCTATATATCTGTCAATGTTCGATTCTGATATTATCAGATCAGTATGTTTCAGCCCCACAGACCTTTCCAGCTTTAATTCATTCTCCGGATTCTTTATCATTATCCCGAATTCTTTTATCATCAAAGATTCTACTAAAGTATCTTTCATTGAATTCAGAATATTATCCATCCCCACTATAACCGATACGTCATTGCTGAACCTTATCAGCACTTTCTGATATGCAAACTGCTCGGGGTAAAATTTCTCCGTAAGAAAATCCTGAAACTTATTCTTGGTCGACTGGAATACTATCGCAAATACTATAAATATTACTCCCGCTATTATTCCCTGGTAATCTGTCCCGATTGCCGCACTCACACTCTGCCCTATTATGTAAATCATAAAGAAATAAACCGCGGCTATCGTTATAGTCGCTACTCCATAAATTATGGTGTTCTTTACAACTATGCTTACATCCATTAACTGATACCGGAATATCGATATGCCAAAGGCTATCGGGATAACTGCAACCAAAAGAATAGGCGTATAATATTCGGGCGAATTAAACATTGTATCCGTAATTACCGGCGCAACAAATACTGTATATAATATACTAAACAGCCCTAATGTATATGCCGAAAGTATTATAAATACTGGCTTCTTCTCCCCCTTCTCCTTCATCCTTATATAATTAATAAACAACGATATCAGCCCTATTATCATTGAACCAAGCAGCAGACGGGTCAGAAAGTCACTGTTTAATTGAAAATAGTTGTTCCGGTCTTTATGCAGTATTAATAATAATATTCTGAAAAGAACTGCGGCGGTGTACATTATTAACGGTATGTAGAATAATGTTTTCCCTACCCACTTCTTCTTCGAAAAATTAAATGGCTTCGGGAATATCCAGAAAAAATGGATCAGCATGAATGGAAGAAACGTTGCCGCTGCTGTCCATGTTAACCCGATTAATGCATTAAACCAATCAGGTGTCTGGCCTTCAACACCAAAAACAAAAACTTCGTAAAGTACAAAACAAGCACCGATATTATAAAATAACCTCTGAAGATATCCCTCCGGTTTTGCCGAAACTACTATAAATCCGATCACCAGCCAGAACAGCCCCAGAAGTCCAAGCCCTACCTGCGAAAAATTAATAAGCTTCTTAACATAAACTTTCCCCTCTATCTCATTGCTTCCCTTCTTAAAAGTATATTTTGCAAAATCTCCTCCCTTCACTTTATCCAGAATTTTCTGGGCTTGTAAATCACTAGTAATCTTTTCTTTGTTGATTGATATTAACTGATCCCCATTCCTTACTCCCGCATTCCATGTAACCCCGTTTACTTTAACTTTATCAAAAAAGACTCCCTCCTCCTTCGGTACCCATAGGCATTCGTCATTCGATTTAACACGTACTCCATATACATAGATAATGTTCAGTATCCCTATTATCAGCAGGAATATCGCAGAAATCATTATCAGCTTCTGACGGTTACGCGCTATAAAGTTTTTTAGTTTATTCATATCCCTAAAATAATCATTTAACTTTAACTACAAGAAGAGTTATATCATCCGATTGTATCTCACCCGCAGCAAATGCCTGCACTGCATCCTGTATGTTCTTCGTTATCTCCTCAACACATAGATCAGATGATTTTATAACTAGCTCCTCAAGCCTTTCATCCGAAAATTCCTCTCCGTTCTTATTCATCGCTTCTGTTATTCCGTCCGTAAAAAGTACAATTATATCCTCTTTCTCAAGTGTAATTGTCGGGGATTCATACTGCGCAAAGGTTTTCATTACACCCAGTATAATCCCCCCCTTGTCAAGCTTTATTATTTTCTTATTCCGTATTAACAATGGCGGATTATGCCCGGCATTCACATAATTAAATGTCAGATCTTTTTCATCAAGTACCCCCCAGAAAAATGTAATGAACTTCCCGTCCATCGTGTTCTCTGTAACAAGATCATTAATTAATTCTGTGGCTTCGCTTAACGACATCCCGTGCTTGCATATTATTTTTAAGAATGCCTGCAGGTTTGCCATTAATAATGCTGCCGGTACCCCTTTCCCGGATACATCCGCTATCGCTAAACAAAAACTCGATTCATCTAAAGGAATTATATCATAAAAATCTCCGCCGACCTGCTTAGAAGGAATATTGTACGCCGCTATATCCACCCTCTTGTATTGCGGAATCTTATGAGGCAAAAGATTCTTCTGTATGTCCCTCGCTATCTCCAGTTCCTCTTCCATCTTCTGCTTTTCAAGTGCTTCACTGAATAACCGCTTGTTCTCTAATGAAATAATAGCTAAACTCCCGATTGAATAAATAAATTCAATATCTGTTTCATTAAATTCAGCATGATTAACCCTGTTGCCAAGTAATATCAGCCCCTTCGTTTCTCCATGAAGCTGCATCGGTACTACCAGCTCAATCTGAAGGGCTTCAAGTTTATCGTACTTCTTTGTTATATCTTCTTTTGTTATCGAACTTTCAAATTTATTAATATCGATATCTTCTATCGCCTTCAGTAGCTCAGCTTTCGGAAATTTCGATTCAAGTATCTGCTTTTTATTCCCGTCCGATAAGACTACCGCAAATTTCGAAACAAGAAACTGCCCTATTATTGAATATACCAGTAATTTTGAAACTCTCGAATTCTCCGATATCAATCCGAATTCCTTGCTTAACTCAAACAATGAACTCAAACGGTGTATCCTGGAATCAAGAATTCTGTTAACCCTGCTTAATTCAAACAGAACTATCGAATTCTGTATCGCAGATGCTGATATGTTAATTATCGTACGTAAAAATTCCAAATCGTCATCTGAATACGGTACCTTATTCAGCTTTTCCCCTAAACACACTATCCCTACCATGTCATTTGACGATGAGATTCTCTCTATGGCGCTTAACCTGTTCGCTTTCAAAAATTTATTAAACTTGTCATGAACTTCAAGATCATCTTCAGCATTAATTTCAGGAAATGTATCAAGCACTTTTTCATCTATTCCCTTCGACGACCTCACATATATTCTTCCATTAATGTTCAATCCTATCAACCCCTTGGTCGCAAAGAATTTTCCCATGCACGTAAGTAGTATATTGTTAAGAATGAATTGTAGATCAAGGCTGGAATTAATGATTCGGCTGAATTCAACTAAGGCTGTAAGGTTCCTTTTAACTTTAACTGATTCGACATCATTCATCATCTACCGTTGGAATTTATGTATTTCGAAAGTGATACCTGGTTAAACTTCCCAGGCACAGAATAATATTTAACTTCGTCCATAAGCGTTTTCATTAAATACATTCCAAGCCCCCCTACTCTTCCCTGGTCTACATATTTCTGCAAATCGGGGTTTGGTACAATATTCGGATCAAACGATTTTCCGTAATCTATTATCTCTACCGTAAAGGTCTTTTTATCCGGCTTTAATGTAATTATAATCCTTCCGTCTGGTGAATATTTATATGCATGTTTAATAATATTTGTGCATGCCTCATCTACTGCAAGTATTATATTGTCAATTACTTCCTTCGTTAAACCGGCCTCTGTGGCAGCAGAATTAATAAAACTCCTTATTGCCGCAAGATTCTCTGTCCTGCTCTTTATTTCCAGCATATTCTTATTCTGTTTGGATTTTTCAGCTTTCAAGGTTCTTTGTCTCTTTGAATTTATTTATCGCTTCTTCTTCTGTCTTGTATATCTCGTAAAGAAGAGGAAATCCTAAAAGATCAAATATGTTATATACTTTGTCACTCATCGCCGATAATTTTATATCCCCGGCATTCTCTCTTACCTTCTCTATAAACGCCATAAAAACTCCAAGCCCTGCGCTGCTTATATATGCAAGCTCCTGGAAGTTTACTACTATCGAATACTTCCGGCTGTCTATTAATCCCGATATGGTATTCTCAAGCATCGGTGCTGTATGAGCATCAAGAAATCCCTTTAGATATATAGTACTTATTTCACCTTTGTCTGAAACTGAGGTGCTGAATTCTGCCATTTGTTCTCTCCGTCAAGATTTAAATTTTGTTTCCATCTGAATATCACTAATGTTATATCATCATGCTGCGAAATATTCTGCGAGAAAAGCGATACATCCTTTATTACTTTATTCGAAATCTCATCTACATGCTTATCGCTGTTCTCCAGTAATATTTTCTCAAACTCCAGGTTTCCAAAATCATCTAACTTTATATTTTTCGCTTCTGTTATCCCGTCTGTATACAGTACAATCAGGTCGTTCTCCTTCAGGTCTATCTTTACTTCCTCAAGCGTGTTTATAAAATGATCCGTAAAGTTTAATCCGAGCCCTATCCCTGAAGGACGTATGTTCTGTACTTCCTTATCCCTTATTAAAATTACAGGACAGTGCCCCGCCCTCGAAATTGTCAGAGTTTCTTCTTTTAAATCAATTACTCCGTATGCTGCGCTTACAAAGCTTTTCCTGTCAAGTGTACGGTGCAAAATTTCATTCGCTTTAACCAGTATTTCCTTCGGCCTTTCAATGGTTTTCGAAAGTGATTCAAATATTCCCTTCAGCTCCGCCATTATAAAAGCTGCCGATATCCCCTTCCCCGATACATCTGCAATTACAAATCCAAACTTCTCTTCACTTAATTCAAAGAAATCATAATAATCTCCTCCAACTTCAAAAGCAGGTATGAATACCGTCGATATTTTAATTCTCTCAAGCTGCGGATTTTTACTCGGCAGAATTTTCCTCTGGATCTCGCGTGCTACGTCAAGTTCCTTTTCCAGTCTCTCCTTTTCAATTGATTCCTCCAGCAGTCTCGAATTCTCAATCGCTATTGAAGCATAATCTGAAAAAGTATCAATAGCATCCTTGTCATCGTCATCAAATATAAAATCGTTTCTCTTTGCCGCTGCCAGGTAACCCTTTACTTCATTATGAGTCTTGATAGGCGATACTGCAAGACTGTTGAATTTCTCCGACAGCTTCACCTTCCCTTCAAACTTATCTAAACTAAGCAGCGTTGTTTTAGCATCCGGCCCCGATTTCATTTTCTCAAGTATATATCCCGATATTAGGTTCGCATCTACTATGCCTATGTTCTTTTTCGCAAGTGGCCTCGTTTCACCGTTATCAATCCAGATTATCCAGGCAGCATGCGAATTGCAGACCTTAATTGCAATCTCAGTAACAGTCTCCGTTAACTCCTTAAAATCCAGTACCTGTGTTATCAGCTTGCTGAAATACTGAAGTGAAGATATCTCTTGCGTCTTCCTGTCGTATGCTTCTGCAGTCGGTATGTGGAATAATGTCGTAAAGAAAAGTATTCCGAAATAAATTATCCCGTATATCATCATCAGGTTCATAAATTGGTCAAGCGATGTCGAGAAACTCTGAAGCACCTGCCCGTGCAGGTGTGTATCGGAACTGTTTGCAATGTTTACACAGAACAGTATAAGAATTACAACCGATAAAATTAAAAGGGATACCTTCTCCTTTTTTGATAGAAATGCTATCCATGAAATCCTTATCGAATTAACAATGATTAGCATAACCGATATAATTATAAAAGTCGTCTTTATGTAATTAAGCTCTGGGTACGGGTTTAATACTGAAGCAAAGGATGCGGCCAGAAAGAAAATGATCATCGTGTTGAAATATGTTGATACATTTTTCTTCTGCTTAAGAAAAAATAATTCCTTAAACGTAAAGAAAATGTACGACACTGTGCTTATGAACAGGAATCCGTAAAGGTAGGAAACAATACTTATTACTAAGTCCGGTTTTATCAGTCTCTGCTGAATATTTCCGAATACCCACTTCATTATTGAGTCGGAAAAAGTTATAAGAAAGAATATTACCGCATTCAATATTCCGATATTCATTATTAGCGAAAGAGGATTAATCTTCTTCGCCCTTATTACATCAAACATGTACATTATAAAAAATGATGCTGTCATTATCACAAACAGCTCATTCAGTATCCTGTAAAATATCGATTCGTTTGATCCGAATATCAGCTTAAAAAAGAACAATATTATTGCAAATCCAATAAATGACTGGAATTTTATGTTTTTCGTCAGATCTGCAATCTTAAAATTCATGAGCTTCGCCTTAAAAGGGCTTATTTTACACGAAAATATATACTTCTTCAGTTAATAAATTACAATTTATATTTAATTATGTAAAGAAGTGTTTTATGAACGGATTTAATATCGGATGGCTGCAATAATTGAATGACAAATTCCCCCTGCCGTCCATTTGCCATTGTCCCCCTATAAATTTCTCATATTACCTTAAATTCACTTTCTCCTTTGTGATGTCCCTCCCCCATCCTCCCCCAAAATATTCTTCATTTTGCTTCGATTTATCTTCCTCCTTAGAAGAATGTAATATAATTTTACATTCTGACCCGTTTATATTCTACAACCAATTCCTGATGACCTTTTGTACTAAATCCGCTAGAACACTGTGCCGGTCTATGAACCTTCGAGCGACTGTAAAGCGATATGGAAGCGACTTTGAAGCGACTTGGGGGTATTCTTGGTTTAACTTATTCGATGTGCCTCCGCCCCTGTATCCTCTTTAAATCCCCCTGTCAGCTATCACTATCCCTGCTCAAAAAAAGTACCCCTCTATTATATACCTGCAGAAATTCACTTTTTTGCCACTTAAAACTCAATCTATTTTAGTGCAAAAAATCGGTACCATTTATTTGGCTCCTAATTTGAACCTTTCCTGTAACTAAGCACTTCCCGTGCCATTAAATTCGATAATTTCCCTGTATTGCCTATCGAATAATTACCCCCATTTTTCCCAATTCTTAGAATTTCGGCCTCTCTCCCCATTTTCAATATTAAGAAAATTGGCCGGCTAACTACATATTCCACCTTTTCCCGGCTAATTCATCAAAACTGCCCCTGTCTCTCTGCGTCAGATAATTTGTATTAATCAAATTAGTAAAATCAACTTATATCTCGACAGGCTTTTTTACCTCCTTAAAATCCTGATTATTCTTCTTCATCTCCTTCTCCATGTCTTTCATCTGCTGCTGGAATTTCTTCATCTCTTTCTGAAATTCTTTCATCTCCACTTTGAATTCCTCTCCCTGAAAATAAGAT
>JARLHC010000015.1 GCA_031292455.1 Ignavibacteriaceae bacterium | reverse complement strand
CATATCCGTTTGCAACAATTCTATAAAAGTATATTCCACTGGCTAAATTATCAACATTAAATAATACTTTATACTTACCGGTATTTTGTTCTTCGTTCACCAAATCAGCAATTTCTTTACCTAAACAATTATATACTTTTATTGATACATGCCCTGGGTTAACTATTTGATAAGTTATAACTGTAGAAGGATTAAATGGATTTGGGTAATTTTCAATTTTATTCTCTGTTACTAATTCATTACTGTTTTCCTTATTTCGGGCTACATCTTTAGCAAGTGGTCCATTCGAGAAAACAAGTGCCCAGGCACTGTCAGAGTATGTTTGCTCAACTGAATAATATGGTCTTACATCATACCAAAGTATCCATTTTGTAAAACCAAGATTAGTACCAGCATAATCATAATCAACAAAAGAAAAAGTCCCTCGATTTACGGTACCTATTAATGCAGGAGAACCTGTAGGCTGTTTGTCATATTTCACTCTTCTCCAAATCTGGTATTGTGTTACACCGGTACTTGGATGTTCACTCCAAAGGACGGTAATAGGTTGCTTTGGATTAGAAGCATTATAGTGAAGATTCCTATTCGTAACAGTTGGTTTTCCCAAAAAATGAGCAGAATATGTGGTGGAAACCCCCGGAGAAAACATATACGTCCTTTCAGTGGAAATGAGTGAAGTGCCACTATACCAACCTGTAAAAGTATAATTTATATCAGTGAAAGTTTGATCCTGAGCAGCACCTGTAATTGAACCTCCTTCAATTATCTGAAACCCTGTTGCAGGAGAATTATATTGTATACTATTTGCAATTATGGTCCCACCATTACCAACGGATATAAAATTATTCTGGAAAGAAACATTTAATAGTAAATCATAATTAATTGTTAATTTAATTGATATATTAGCAAGACCGGTTAACACCGTTGACGCTACACCGAAATTAATATTTCCATTGGGATCTATGGTCCCTCCCAAAAAGGATGTTACATCATGCTGAGTACCTGAACTAGGATCAACATGAAAACAAGGTGCCCCAATATCAACAGCCGAATAACATGCAGTATAATTAGTAAAATCCAAATCATTGGGGACTTTCTTAATAATACCATCTATTGAACCTGATGTTCGATAAGCTTCTAATGTAGCACTTATATTGCATGCATTTGGAGGAATTGTTGCAAAACTAAATTTATAAACCGATTCATAATAGTAGTGATTATTTAGATAATCTTGACCACCATAGCTAATATTAGTAGAGCTACCATAAGTGCTATTAGTACAATAATAAAAACTGCTTGTAACTGAGGGTGTTAATACAATTGTGTGATGGCTGGGAAAAATTAGAATAGAACTGCAAAAAAATATAAAAAGAATTTTAGAATAATGCATAAGAACTCCTTTTTTGATTAAAAATTTGTATTTTTAAACAGAATAGCCCGCATCTCATATAAAATGAAATAATAGGTCGCCAACCTTAGGGCAATTCTGATATGGGAGGTAATGTTCGCGCATTGCCTCCTTTTTATTTCTGTGGCATTATCCTCCTTTTATTTTAACTGTTATTAAAATATTCTCAGCTATTATTTCAGCAGAAGCATTTTCTTTGTCTTAACGTATGCTCCTGCTCTTATTGAGTAGAAATAAATTCCTGAACTTAATCTTGATGCATTAAAGTTTATTTTATATTTACCTTCATCCTGTTCAGCATCAACAAGTTTGGCAACTTCCCGCCCAAGGACATCATATACCTTGATTTCAACATGCGATTTAACAGGAATCGTATAATTAATATTGGTCTGGGGATTAAATGGATTTGGATAATTGTTCGATAAATCATAGTAAAGTTCATGTGAAGATTTTGCAGAATCTATAGTACGTTGAGAAAGATATTCACCAACAATAAAAGCGGGCTGTACTAAATACTCAGCTATATTGCCATATATATTATGAATTATTACTTTCATATCCACTGCCGCCTTATCATATTTATTCAATCCAGCTGCTGAGAAGAAATAGGTATTCAGATATCCACTTTGGATCTGAGTTTTTTTATACTTTAATTCTTCCCAATCTGCTGAGGTTGTATTTTTAATATAGATGTGCACTTTTGAAATACTATCCTGAATGTTCTTTCTCTCATCATATACAGTTATATTTATTTCCCCTGTCTCGTTAGGATCTAGCTTACTTACCGGGTATCCAAGACAGTTTAATACTTTAATATTATCTATCTCAGGAATCGGATAAATATTCTGATCAACATTAAATTCTGTCGTAAGTGTAGAATTGCTATAATTTCCATTCACCGTGAAATGGTTATTCTTAAGTATGAATTTATAATTTCCGGGATCAATTATCGATGAGTGTGGATTAAATACTGAACCGGAATCGATTGGCAAGCCACTGTTATTTCTTAATTCATAAGAAGCGTATTTAATATCCGAAGTTCTTTCCTCCCCCAGATGACCCCTAAAACGAGAATCATTTCCAAATGTAAATCTGCTTCCATAAGTATCTATATAATGATGGCTAACTGGAGTAATAATACCATCACCTAAATTAAGAGTACCTTTGTCAGGAGTTGAAATAAAAGCAACTGGATTTTTATAATCTAATACATGTATTTGAAAACTATCATCGGAAATACTAATTGGATACATTCTAAACCATGTGTTTGAGCTCCATATATCAGGGTCATCAAGGTCAGTCATTAAAAAAACGCAATATCCAAAATCTTTTGTGAATGGACGGGTCATATATAAAGTACCTTGCCATTTATTAGTTCTTATCCAGCCCGAACTGTCTATAATACCACAACGATAACTTCCGAAACCAAATGAAGCTGATTGAGTCGGTTTATCAGGGCGAAGTTGAAGATTTATAGTTTGACTTAAAAAATCTGAAGCCTTATTTGTAAAAGTTATACTTTTTGAAAGCCCAAAAGCATATGGGTACTGAATTAGTCTGAGTTTATTATTAATTATTTGATCTTTTTGATATTGGGCAGCAATAATAGATATGTTATAAGGCAATGGTGACGATTTCAAGAATATGTTATTATCACCCAAATATTCCATACTGACACCTACTGTTGAATCCGTATCTTGAAAGATTACATCATTTTGTGCATTATTCAATAGGTTAAAGTCATTGCCGGTCTCATCTACACCTTTAAATTTAATATCATATATACAATCTGAAAAATTTATATCCAGCGCTGTGTATCTATTAACCATTATCCCTTCTTTAATATTAATTCTTTGACCCATCATATTATTATTATCTCCTAACATATTATAGGCCCAGATATTATATTGTCCTGAAGGCATTGCTAATTTATAAGATTTTGACAACCAGTTATAATCCGGACGAGAAAAACTGGATATAAAAGTGTCTTTATTACATATAAGAAATTGATTATTGGGGCTGTCGAAATTAAGTACCAGCATCGGAAGTTTTGTAAATCCCCATGGAACAGAAAGTAACTGATCTCCGGTTGTAATATTTATCTTTCCTGAATAAAAAGGAAGTGCGGTCTGATTATTCTGAACCATAAGGTTGTCTACCGAAAGGTGTAATATTATTCTGTTTGAATCACCTTGAAGTATTGAAAAATTATTTGGGACTGCCTCAACATAAATGCCTGGTAGTAATCCGGAAACGCTTATTGAATAATTCCTTGAGGATATCGATTTGTTTATTATAATAACCGTGTCGGTTTTCTGCCAGTAATTCTCTTCTTGATTATCCAATCCAAAGCTAACTGAAGATGGAATTGTAAGAGTTGAGGCTGTAACAGATTTATATGCATTAACTATTCCGCATCCCTGAGTCATAACGTCAAGATTAATATCCTTAGCAGTTGTCATTATAGCTGATTTAATCATTTCGGGGGTCCAGTCCTTGTGCTGTTTTTTAATAAGTGCACAAACACCGGTAATATGTGGGGTAGCCATTGATGTACCGCTTAGAATCTGATAAGTATTATTAAGAAAGGTCGATTTTATATTAGAACCTGGAGCAAGAATATCTGGTTTAATTGTATAGGCATCAGAAGTCGGTCCCTTGGAGCTAAAATAAGATGATAAATTTGATTTATCTGTAGAACCAACTGTAATTGCATCTTCAGCACAGCCGGGACTCCCAATAGTCCCATATTTCCCGGAATTTCCGGCGGCTACACAAAATACTACCCCTATTTTAACTGCATTATTTACTGCAGTAGACATAGCATCATTTGGATCCCCGGCACCTCCCAAACTCATATTTGCAATATCAACTTTATCATCTGGACTACCATTATTATCGGGATCAACAGCTCTCTCTATCCCGGCGATAATGTCTGATTCATAGCCATTACCGTCAGCATTTAAAACTTTATAAGCAAGAAGAAGAGCATTTGGGGCAACACCTTTAATTGAATCAGTATTGGCAGCAATAATTCCAGCTACATGAGTCCCATGCCCATTATCATCCATTGGATCATTGTCGTTATTAACAAAATCATATCCGCCAATTACCTTAAAACCCGGTCCATATCCTTTCCCTAAAGCAGGATGCATGTAATCAATCCCCGAATCAAGAATAGCAACCTTAATGCTGTCTCCTGTATTTCCATAAACAATCCAGACAGAATCAGCTTCTATAAGATGGACACTCTCATTTAAATTAGCTGTGTATACCTTGTCAAAGTAAATTTGCTTTACATAATCAAGCGATACTATTCCTGAAATAAGTGCTCTGGGAATTGAAAGTGCAGCTCCAAAAAATATATTATGGTATTGCTCCTTTATTTGAATCGAGCTAAAGCTAACATTAAGTTGATTTTGCGTAACAATTAGAAGTTTTTTTATATCATTGTTAAACTGTGTCTGTAATGTCTTATAAACCGCAATATTTATTTTTGATAAACCTGGAGTCAATTGTTTTATAAAGAGCGGCGGTTCCTTAAACTCAACAATTACATTCAGCTTTTCTGTTAGATCTATATCATGAGTGGTTGAAGAACCATTTTCAATAGAATTAACAAATATATGCCCCGGTTTTTGGAAATTGAATTTTGGAGTTAATACTTTTTGTGCAAATAAAGAATCGAATAAAAGTGGGCTAAAAAGAAAAAAGAAAAGAATGTTTTTAATAATAACACCCGATAAGTCTGTTTTGAAAGAAGAATGACTAACCAAATATTCTCCCAATATTTTAATATTTATTACTTATATAAACTAATGCAGGATATAATTCATAATCAATAGTACATATACTAATTCTTTAATGTAATTATAGTTGCCTTTATTAATGTTAAGAGATCCGCATAAAAAATATAATCCTCAAAAACCATTTCAAATATATTTATTTCATTTTATTAAAGTCAAGGGATGGGTCGAAATCATTTTATTTAATCATGAAATATTTAACTTCATTTTCAATAGACAGGATCTAAGATGGTACTTAAAAATGTACTGGCATGATTATCACTATTTAATCCGCAATCCCTGGCTCTTCAGCCAACAACCGCAAATAAATTTCTCTTATCTGCTACTTCGTTCCCTTATTTTCCTCTGTGTCTTTTATTTCAACTCTTTCTCGAAGTAACAGCTGTGAAATTTGAAAAGACTCTCTTAATATCTTCGCTCTTACAATAAGGACAGGCAATAGCTTTTTTTAGATCAAATTCTGAAAAGGACATCTGGAGTGAAAATGTTTTACCGCATTTTATACATTTGAATTCATAGGTCGGCATTGTTTAGACCTCCTGGCAAATAGAAATGAATAATAGTATCTTCTGCCCGTAATTTAACTCGCACCGGTCAAATATATCAGTCTCTGCATCACCATTTTTATCTTAACAAATCCATAATATAATTTAATATTATAGGGAGATATAATATGGTAATTACAATTCTGGAAGCAAAAGTAGAGTCTGATAAGCAAAGTCTCCTTAAAATCGCATATTCCAAAGCTGTCGCAAATTTAGATAAAGGAATAGTTGAAACTTTCCTTGTTTCTGATGCATTGGACAATAATGTCTGGCGTATAATGACAGTCTGGAAGGACCGGGAAGCACTAAGTGCTATGCGCTTTTCCGGTGAGATACCTAAAGGAGTATTGATTTTTAAGGAGGCGGGTGTAGAACCTGTTCTTACCTTATTAGGTGTAGCAGCTTATGCTCATGCATGAAACAAATTAAATAATTTAACCCTTATAGGTTACAGGCTGCACCTGAAGTTCAGTGTATAGGATGGCGCAAATGGAATATCATTGGACATCCCCGCCGATAAGTTCCACCCTACTTCACGGGATGCATTTTTGTTATAAGTTACTACTAATCTTGCAGCATTAATTGCACTTACTACCCTGTTTAGCACCAGCCCTCCTACTATGAACCTTAAATTGTTATGCGACTGCTCGCCGGATGTCCACATCGCCCGGTACTTTACTCTGTCCTGTGGATTCCATTTCCAATAATCTGTTTTAAGGTTGTACATTTTATTGAATTCAGCGTTCCTTGCCATATCATCATTATATTCGTTTATGTCAAGGTAAGCACCGATATTTGCAAAGTAATCATCGCTTTTCCCCGCAATATCTACCCCGCCGTTTGAGGCTGCAAATGAATGATATCTGTTCTTCTGCCAATTGGAATAAGTATTCATGCCGATATAAGTTCCCCATAATGCCGCTTCGGCTATTGTAAAATATTTACCCGAATTGTAATTACCCGCGTAAAGCTCCCCCATTCCGGGAAGCAGCAATGAATAAACTATCGCAATTCCTATGCTCTTTTTCTGGAATTCAATTTTATCAGGCATGTTATAATTGATATTCCTGGCGGTCTGCGGGAATACTGTAAATGTAAAAAGGAAAAGAAGGACGAATATTTTATTCATATTTTTTTTAATTATAAGTATAAGATTAACAGGCAATCAAATCAAATGATTTATTATTCTCTAAAATCTTTCCCTGACATAGGTTATCGCCT
>JARLHC010000096.1 GCA_031292455.1 Ignavibacteriaceae bacterium | reverse complement strand
TGTTGCATGATAGATTTTTATGGACAGTTCCTGCTGAACAACCTTTTAGTGGCGGTTTCATTTCAGATATCTGGCCTGATGCTTTTTTAATAAGGAAAGCTTTCCGGTCGGTATAAAAACCATTAACTATCGGATACTTGTTTCTGGTTATTATAAGATAATTTCTGTTAATGTTCATAAATTTATCTAATTCAGCAATTTTACTTGACTCAAAGTCAAATGAATTATATTCTATCGTAATAGGTTCTGATGTAAAATGGCAATCGGTGCACTGGATTTTAACCTGCTCTTCTTTATGCAAGTGAAATGTACCATCACCCATAATTTCGTAAGATGTATGACAGTCGATGCAGATCATTCCTTTCTCAGAGTGAATGTCGGCAGTAAGTTTCGAAACAACGCGCCCATCATTTAGTATTCTAAAACCAGACTTACCTTTTATATCCTCTGGTTTATATAAAGTTTCATTCCATCCATCATAGCTCAACGAAATCCTGCCGCTTCTGCTATGACATCCGAAACAATGATCATTTGAAATTTTAATAGATAGTCTGGGATGAAGAAAGTTTTCCTTTTTTGATTTAATATAATTATGAAGTTCTTTTGTTGCATTGTCCGAATAGTTTAGATGGCATGCTAAACAGTAACCACCTCTCGATAATTCATTGACCGGCTCTGGTGTTATCTTTTCAGTCGAGAGATGACATGAAGCGCATAAATTTCTTAAATGGGTTTCAGCAGGGGAGTACCCGATCGAATCAATTTGTGCTTTGAATGTTGGCGTCTTTGATTCGCCAAAGACCCATTTATCAACGGTTACTACTCCATTCATTGTGTTCATTATTGAATTCTGATTTCTTATTACCATCTGTGGATGACATCCCGCAGCTCCGCATGTCTTCATTGCATCAGAATTATTTCCTGGAATCAAAACCATGTTTTTGTGCGCTTCTGTTTTGTCTCTTGTTAATCGGTTCCCAAGATGACAGGAATAACAACCAATTTTTTCCGGATTATGTGAATCTTCCATTCCCTTTATATCATTATGACATAATAAGCATCCTTCCCTCCTGCCGAGAATTAAAGGAAAATTTCTGAATAAAGATTCATCTATTCCTGTGCGTTCATAAATAAACTTTACCCTCAACCGTTCTTCTTTCTCTATGTTAGGAATGTTTATAAAAGAATTTACTCCATATATAAATAATGCCGCTCCTGCTACAATCCCTATATAATAAATAATTTCTTTTTTCATGTCTTATTGTTAGAAAAATGAACGAAAGTTCTATATTTCCCTTGCAAAATAAAGACTTATTAAATAATTTGCTATAGTATCCTATTGTAAATTATTGCAAAGAGATGTTATGCCCGAGTTTTTAACAGCCAAACAGGTTATTGAGCTTCTGAAGGTGGACCGCACCACTTTATACAGAATGATCAGGGAGAACAGGATCAAAGGAGTGAAAGTGGGCAGCCAATGGCGCTTTCCTGCTAATGAAATTAATATGATAATGAATGGGAATATTTCTGAAGATATTACATCCTCAGAACCTCCCAAAGAAATTCTTCCTATTCATTGTATACAGCCTATTCAGGAAGTATTTTCCGACATTATCGGTGTAGCTGCTCTTACTACTGATTCGGAAGGGAACCCCATAACAGAAGTAAGTAATTCCTGTAGATTCTGTAATATGATATTATCTAATGATTCAGGAAGGGAAGCTTGCAATAATTCGTGGAAGAATCTTCGCTTTGCGAATAACGGGGAACCGGTTTTCAATACATGTCATGCAGGATTAAAATATTCTGGTGCAAATATTTCTATTGACAGTATCAATTCTGCAAAATTAATAACAGGACAATATTATATCTCAAATCCCCCGGCTGACAATATCAATTATATTAAAAAACTTGCTTCCAAATTTGGACTTGATAGCAGGGAATTGATAAGTGCGTCAAAAGAGATCAAGGTTCTTGATGAAGGAACAAAAGGGGTCATGGCGAAATGGCTATTAAAAATTGCTAAATCTTTTGAGATGATGGCTAACGAAAGAAAAGAACTGTTGAAAAAATTAAAAAATATTGCTGAAATAAGTAATTTCTGAATTAAATCATAAGTTTAATAAATATAATATATACTTGATGAATCATATATCCCGGAGAAAGTTTCTAAGAATATCTGGATTCACTGTTGGGGCTGTAGCCGCAGCTTCAGGCATTGGACCTGTACTTAAAGGTGCAAAAAGAATAAATGATAAAAGAATTAAGGGGATACAAAAAATTCCAACTTTTTGTGATGTATGTTTTTGGAAATGCGGTGCTATAGCATATTTGAATGATGGAAAACTATGGAAAATAGAGGGAAACCCTGAAGATCCCTTGAGTAAAGGACGCCTTTGTCCGCGTGGTACCGGTGGTATTGGCGCCCATTTTGATCCTGACCGTTTGCGCTCGCCTTTGATTAGAACTAAAGCCAGGGGAAAAGAAGAATGGAAAGAAGTTACATGGGATGAAGCTCTCGATTACATTGCTGTCAAAATGAATAAGATTAAAACTCAATATGGACCTGAAGCAGTTGCGCTTTTTGCTCATGGTATTGGCGGAAATTTCATTAAACATACAATTAATGCTTTCGGATCTCAAAATTTTGCTGCACCATCATTTTCCCAATGCCGGGGACCTAGGGATGTTGGATTTGAGCTAACATATGGTGAGGCCATTGGATCCCCTGAAAGAACAGATATAGAAAATTCTAAATGTCTTGTGCTTATTGGTTCTCATCTCGGTGAGAATATGCATAACTCCCAGGTACAGGAATTTGCCGAAGCTGTTCAGAAAGATGCTGTGATAATAGTTGTTGATCCCAGGTTTTCAGTTGCTGCTTCCAAAGCTAAATATTACCTTCCTATAAAACCGGGCACAGACATTGCCTTGCTCCTCGCTTGGATGAATGTAATAGTTAAAGAAAAATTATATGATGTAGATTATGTAACTAAATATGGTTTCGGTTTTGAACAATTTGAGTCAGAAATAAATGATTATACTCCTGAATGGGCCTACCCTGAAACAGGTATCGATCCTGATCTGATAAGACTTACTGCAAGAGAAATGTCGAAAAATAAACCCTCTACTCTCATTCATCCTGGCCGGCATACCTCATGGTATGGTGATGATGCACAGAGAAGCAGAGCTATTGCTCTTATTAATGCTTTGATGGGAAGTTGGGGACGGAAAGGAGGATTCTTTTATCCGACAAAATACTCAGTTCCCGATTATCCTTATCCTGCTTACCCTGAATTTAAAAAACCAAAAGTTGATAACCCTGATAAGAAATATCCTTTCGCTTCCGAAGAAATTACTACAGGCATTCGTTCTGCCACAATTACTGGTAACCCTTATCCGATAAAGGGCTGGGTCGTCTGCGCAACTAACCTGATGAATGCTCTTCCTGATCAGGCCGAAACTACTAAAGCGATTCAGAACCTCGACTTGATGGTAGTGATAGACGTTATCCCTAGTGAGATCGCAGGTTGGGCTGATGTCGTTCTGCCTGAATCAGTTTACCTTGAACGTTATGATGATCTTCATTCCTCTCCTTTTAAAGAAAAGTTTCTTGGAATCAGACAGCCTGTTGTTGAATCCCCCAATGATCAGAAACCCAATTGGTGGATTGCTAAAAAACTTGCTGATAAGTTAGGTGTTGGTAATTATTTCCCTTGGAAAGATATAGAGGAATATCTTGAATTCCGTTTGACAAAAATTGGCTCAAGTCTTGATGAATTAAAAAAGAAGGGGATCATTCATGGTCAAAAGGTCCCCATTTTTTTTGAAGAGGGGATTGAACCAAAATTTGATACGCCATCGGGGAAAATTGAATTTTATTCTACACAGCTGCAACAGGCAGGATTTGATCCTGTTCCTAAATATAAAAAACCTGAACAACCGCCTCCGGGTTATTTCAGGCTGCTTTTCGGAAGGTCTCCTGTGCATTCATTTTCACGGACTCAGTCAAATAGAATTCTTATGGATATGATGGAGGAAAATGAAATCTGGGTCAATTCTGATATTGCTCAAAAATATGGTTTGAAAAATGCCCAGCATGTAAAATTAAAAAATCAGGATGGTGTGGTTAGTAATAAAATTAAAGTGAAAGTAACTGAACGTATAAGAACAGATTGTGTTTATATGGTTCATGGATTCGGGCATAATTCCAGGATGCTTAAAGGTGCTTTTGGTAAAGGGGCAAGTGATGCCCAGCTTATAACTAAATATGTCAATGATCCTCTGATGGGTGGAACCGGAATGAATGTTAATTTCGTAACATTCGAGACGGAGGTATAATATGGCAAGATTTGGAATGGTTATAGATACAAGAAAATGTGTAGGTTGTATGGATTGCGTCGTTGCATGCAAAACAGAAAATAATGTCCCGGAAGGATATAACAGGGATTGGATAGTCACTACAGTTAATGGTAAATATCCGACCCTTAATCTCGAAATTCAATCTCAGAGATGTAATCATTGCGATAATACTCCTTGTGTGGCATGCTGTCCTACTGGCGCAAGTCATATTCATGATGTCGGTGCTGTCGTTTTGGTTGAGCACAATATGTGTATAGGCTGTAAAGCATGCCTTGCCGCATGCCCTTATGATGCTCGCTTTATTCATCCTGAAGGTTACGCCGATAAATGTACATTCTGCATTCATAGGGTTGAGAAAGGTGAACTTCCGGCTTGCGTTGCTGTTTGCCCTACTCATTGCATGTCCTTCGGCGATCTCGATGATCCTGAAAGCGATGTCAGCAGGTTAATTGTTTCGAGAAAAAATCATCAGCTTCTGACTGAAGCAGGTACCAGTCCAAGAATTTATTATTTAGTTTAAGAGAAGAAAATGCAGGAACTAACAACTACCCGGCATAACCCATTTATCGATCCCTTTACTAGCGTGTGGGGATGGGAAATCCCTGTTTATCTTTTCTTGGGTGGACTCGTTGCTGGGCTAATGATCATTACTGGATATTTTATTCTAAAAGGGAAACATAAAAACCCTGATAGTATTGTTCATTATGTCCCGTTTCTAAGCATAATTTTTTTAACTATAGGGATGTTTACCCTCTTTCTCGACCTTAATCATAAATTATTTGTATGGAGGCTGTACACTACTTTCCAAATTACTTCACCAATGTCATGGGGTTCCTGGATTTTACTGCTTGTATACCCTGCTCTCATTGCTAATATCCTGATTGATCCTCCCCAAATTCTAATAAATACTTTTAATGTTGTTTCTAAATGGTCCCGGGTGATTAATTCCAAAGAATCATTTATGAATAATATCGGATTTCTGAATATTATTTTCGGCATATTATTGGGAGTTTATACGGGAGTACTTCTAAGTACTATGGGTGCTCGTCCTTTGTGGAACAGTTCAGTATTGTGGCTTTTGTTTCTCGTCTCCGGACTGTCAACAGCTGCCGCATTTGGACATATGGTTGCAAAAGATGTTGATGAAAGGGAATTCCTTGCTAAATCTGATAATATTTTTTTAATATCAGAATTTGTGGTAATAATCTTAATGCTAGTTGGACTAATGAGTTCATCACAAGCCCATATACAAAGCGCTCAACTTTTATTGGGTGGTCCGTTTACTGCACCTTTCTGGGTATTCGTTGTTGGTATGGGTATTATTGTTCCTCTTTTTATTCAGCTTCTTGCTGTTAATCATAAAATTAAACATACACCTGTTGCACCTTTATTGGTTATTACCGGAGGTTTAGTTCTGCGGTTTGTTATTGTTTATGCTGGACAGTTCAGCCATTATATAAATGCTCATTTTCAATAAGAAATTTAATTACGGAGTAAATTAAAAATGACATCAATAAGCGGTATTCTTGAAAAAGAAAAAACCGAAATAAAAGTGTATGAACCAAAACCTTATTCCAATCCATATTTGGCAGGGGTAGGATTAGGATTGGTTCTTCTTGCGGCATTTTTAATCATGGGAAGAGGACTCGGTGCCTCTGGTGCACCTTCTTCTGTGATTGCTGTTGTGGTAAATAAAGTAGCTCCTGATCATGCAGCAAATAATAATTTTTATAAAGAATATATCGGTGACGGTACTGCTAATCCCTTAAAAGATTGGCTAGTTTTTGAAGTAATAGGAGTAGCTATCGGTGGATTCATTTCGGGGTCGCTTGCGCATAGGATAAAAGGAAAAGTCGAAAAGGGTCCTAATGTCTCGGTTAAGATGAGATTAACTTATGCCTTCATTGGCGGATCCTTAATGGGCTTCGGTGCTAAACTTGCTCGTGGTTGCACTAGCGGTCAGGCATTAACAGGAGGCGCAATGCTTAATCTTGGTAGCTGGGCTTTCATGTTCGCTGTCTTTGGCGGCGGCTATCTTGCAGCATATTTTTTTAGGAGACAATGGTTATGATGCCATATTATAAATTTAACTATTTTGGTCTGGACACTAGTCTTGTAATCGCAGTTATTATCGGTATCGGCTTCGGGTTTGCTCTCGAACGCGGCGGATTTGGTAATGCCAGAATATTGGCAGCACAGTTCTATTTCTATAACATGCGTGTTCTCAAAGTGATGTTCACAGCTATTGTAACTGCAATGCTTGGATTGTTCTACTTCACTTGGATCGGATGGCTCGACCTCTCACTTGTTTATACTATCGATACTTATATTATTCCTCAAATTGTTGGTGGACTTATTCTTGGTATTGGGTTTGTCATAGGTGGTTACTGCCCCGGAACTTCAATCGTTTCTGCAGCAACAGGAAGATATGATGGAATGATGTACTTTGCCGGGATGTTCTTTGGAATATTTGTCTTTGGCGAAATGTTTCCATGGCTGGAGAATTTCTACAACTCCACCCCTATGGGAAGAGTAACACTTCCTGATTTCTTAGGATTGTCTTATGGATTGGTTGTATTCCTTGTTGTAGCAATGGCTCTCGGTGCATTTGCTGCCGCAGAATGGGGAGAAAAAGTTCGGTTCAAAATTACCGGAAGGATAAAAGAATGAAAAATTACTTGCTTAATTTAAGTACGCCGAAAAAGTTAGCAGCACTTGCCGGTTTTCTCGCAATTTTTGCTCTGGTTATTGGTAACTCCGGTAGTAAAAATAAAATAAGTGTAAATGCAAAAGAGTTAGCTCTTTCTGCTATTAAAGATCAGGATAAAATTAGTGCAATGACTTTAGCCGATTGGATTATAAAAGATAAGCTGGATTTCACTCTTGTCGATCTGCGTTCCGAAAAAGAATTCACTGAATATACTATTCCGGGATCTGTAAATGTAAGGATGGAAGATCTTCTCAATTCCGATCTGAAAAGAAATCAGAAATTACTTCTCTTCGGAAATGATGATATATCTTCTGCCCAGGCATGGTTTATCCTGAAAAGCTCTGGCTATGATGGTGTTTATATATTAAACGGAGGTTTGAATTCCTGGAAGAATGAAATACTTTACCCTAAGCGAAACGTTAATTTAACGCTTGAAGATTCAATCAAATTTGAAAAAATAAAACAGGTAAGTATACACTTCGGCGGTAATCCCCAGGTGAGGATCTCTGAGTCGACTTCAGATGCAGCTATAACCACCTCGCATAAAATTGCTCCTCCGTTGCCCAAAATTACAATTCCTGCAGGTACTAATAAGAAAAAAAAGGAAGGGTGTTAATAAGATGTCGCTTGAAGAATATTTTTCAAATTATAGAAAAGAAATAATTGGTATTGATCATGAGTTCGAGTCTCCATATGGTAAACAAAAACTTGTTTACGCAGATTGGATCGCTAGTGGAAGATTGTATCTTCCCATAGAAAACATTCTATTGAATAAATTCTATCCTTTTGTTGGGAATACTCATTCCGAATCGAGTGAAACAGGTTCTATAATGACCAGTGCATATAGAAATGCCAGGAAGATCATTAAAAATCATGTCCATGCAGGTGAAAATGATGTTATAATTTTCGCTGGTTTTGGCATGACTGCGGTAATCAATAAATTTCAAAGACTTCTGGGACTGAAATTTCCTGAACAGCTCAATATGTTTACATCAATTCCGGAAAGTGAGAAACCTGTAGTTTTTGTTACACACATGGAACATCACTCGAATCATACTTCCTGGCTCGAAACAATTTGCGATGTGGTTATTATCGGTACTGATGATCAGGGACTGGTAAACCTCGACAGGTTGGAGGTTTTATTAGCGTTGTACAAAGACCGGAAAAACAAAATCGGGGCTTTCACTGCCGCATCAAATGTTTCCGGAATTCAAACTCCTTATCATCAAATGGCGAAAATGATTCATAAATATGGGGGAATCTGCCTGATCGACTTTGCTGCCGCGGCTCCCTATGTCGATATCAACATGCATCCGGAAGATCCGATGCAGAAATTGGATGCTATATTTTTCTCACCTCATAAATTCCTGGGAGGGCCCGGCACTTCAGGTGTCATGATTTTTGATTCGGCTCTATATAAACGTAAGATACCTGATAATCCTGGAGGTGGAACCGTTGATTGGACTAACCCATGGGGACAGCACAAATACATTGATGATATTGAAACACGTGAGGATGGGGGGACGCCCGGTTTTCTTCAGGCCATTAAAGCCGGATTGGCTGTAAAGCTTAAGGAACAAATGGGGGTGAATAATATAACGGATCGTGAAAAGGAACTCCTCAGGATTGCATTTCCACGGCTAAAAAAGATTCCTTCACTTCATATACTTGCACAGGAACATGAAGAGAGGTTAGGTATAATATCTTTTTATGTAGAAGATATTCATTATAATTTAATGGTAAAATTATTAAATGACAGGTATGGAATTCAGATGCGTGGCGGATGCTCATGTGCCGGAACTTACGGGCATTATCTTCTGCATGTTGATCCCACCCGCTCTAAAAGAATTTCAGATAAAATTGATCAGGGCGATTTTTCATTAAAACCCGGCTGGGTTCGTTTTTCGCTCCATCCTACGATGACTAATGAAGAGCTTGAATATATACTTACTGCGATTGAAGAAATAATAATAAATGCAAAAGCCTGGTCGGAAGATTATTCGTATTCTTCAAAAACAAATGAGTACTACCATAAAGCTAAAGAATCATCAGATTTAACTGATACCGAAAGTTGGTTTGATTTGACTGATACACTGAAAAGATAAATAAATTCATTAACAAAGCGGAATAAATTCCGCTTTGTTTGGTTTAATTATCAATTTGTCACAGTCCTGAGGGGACATTCTAATGGTAAAGAAAATCTTTCAGATACCATTTCGAAATTTTCATAAAGACATTCATCAATATTACAGCAAGTGTTACATACACGTTTGAATGATCGGATCTCAAGAAGTTCCACGTGGGGTGCTAAATATTCAGGTCTTATCGGCTCCTCTTTCAGCAAGTCAGTACTCAGATACTTTTTATTATCATCAGGGAATACTGTAATAACATTAGCATCACTACCCATTTCTTCCTGTACCTTTAATGCTCCTATAAAATTAGCACCTGAAGAAATACCCACTCCTAATCCTAATTCTGAAGCAAGTTTTTGTGCCATTATAATTGAATCTCCATCATTCACTCCTACTACAGAATTCAGGGACTTTAAGTGCAATATTGGAGGAATAAATTCATCGGAAATGCCTTGAATCCGATGTTTTCCTATTTTATGTCCGGTTGAAAGAGTCGGCGATTCTAATGGTTCAAGCGGAAATAACTTAATTGAAGGATATTCTTTTTGAAGAAATTGACCGGTGCCCATAATTGTCCCGCCGGTTCCGACTCCTGCAATAAATGCATCGGGAATAATTGAATGGGATTTCAACTGCCAATGAATTTCCTGTCCGGTAGTTTTATAATGTGCTTCGCTATTATTCGTATTTGAAAATTGTCTGGGTAGAAAACTATTTTCATTTTGTGTTGCCATTTCTTCAGCTTTCTTAATACTTCCCAGGAATCCGCCTTCCTCTTTACTTACCAATAGTATCTTTGCGCCCAGGCATTTGATAATATTAATCCTTTCACTGCTCATCCAATCGGGCATAAATATTGTAACCGGATGTCCTAGTGCACGTCCAATTGCTGAAAAAGCAATCCCTGTATTTCCGCTTGTCGCCTCAATGATCAAGTCACCCGGTTTCAGACTTTTATTTGCATATCCTAATTGTAGTATATGGAATGCCATTCTGTCTTTTATACTTCCAGTCATATTAAAGTTTTCTGCTTTAGCATAAATTTTACGTTTCTTTCCATTGAATAAAAATGTTATTTCTAAAAGGGGAGTATTTCCAATTAAGCTTGAAAGTCTTGAAATACGTTGAATGTTGGGATTATTGACCATTGGTATACCTTTTAAATATTGTTATCTGTAATGAGAATTTAATAATCAACTGAAAATTATAATAAAGGGTTTACTTAATTCGCTGATATTTTTCTGAATATGCAATATTATAAGCCAAATAGTGAAAACACATTATTAGGAAGGCCCTAATAATCAAACAGAGCACTATTATTATACACTTTAATAGGACATTTGTACTATTAAATAAAAGTCATTTTCTAAACTGATTTGAAACTTTCCTCCCTCTGCTAATATAAATTCGGATCTAACATGGTTTTTTCCCATTTCCCTTCATGGAGGGCGCAACCATTATATCTCCAATTACTCTAATTGGCCCTCAAATCGTCAAAATTCATCAAAAATAGGGGATTAGATTAGTAAAAAGTAATAATTGATGTAATTAAAATCAGTAAATAAATTCAGCAAAAGGCTATATGGAAAGGTTGGATCAATAATCCAGCCTTTTTCTTTTTCGTACCCAAATTCAACATTAAAAACATTTTTAATTTCATTCTTTAGCAACTTTTCCTGCTTTTACGCATCTTTAGTAATAACAGTATGAGATTTCCTTGACACATACCCGTGATGACATTATGGAATTTACCCTGATCTTCAATAGGTATAAAGGGAAATTGTATAATTACTTAATGAAAATGATATCAAATAAAATGGCCGTAGAGGATATTATTCAAAATATATTTCTAAGATTATTTGAAGGTCTGCATACTATAAGAAACAAGGATAGTATTCAATTCTGGCTCTTCCGTTCAGCAAGGAATGAGGTTTATATCTATTTCAGGAATAAAAAAACAAGAAAAGATCAGTTTTATGTAGACGACACTGATACGCTTGAAGTTGAATCCTGCGCCAATATTGCCGAGCTGCTTGAAATTAAAGAAACAAAGCAATTAATAATGAATGAGTTAGACAAAATGTCCCCGGAACGGAAAGAGGTTTTTATACTCAAGGAATACAGCGGGTTCAGTTATAGCGAAATTGCCTCACTATTGGAAATTGATGAAGCTCTTGTCAAAAGCAGGCTTTATAAAACGAGACAAAAATTGATCAACGGATTAAATTTATTATATAAGTAAAGGATATATATGACTGATGATGAAATAAATAAAATGGTTGAATTGTACTTTGACGGTGAACTTGATAAAAACAGTGAACCTGTTCTTTTCGCTTTCTTATCAGACAATATCGAAGCAAGAGAATATTTTAAAAAACTTAATTTCCTGCGGACTATCGTTGCAGAGTCAATTGAATCTTTCCCGATTGAATTGGAAGAGAATATTCTTAATTCAACAAAGGTTGATAATAGAAAGACTTATAAGTATACAAACTTCAGAAGCAGGATGTCCAATTTTGTTTCTATTGCTGTAGCTGCGATTCTTCTTATAGTTTGTTCTCTCCTTTTCCTTGAAGTAAAGGATTATAAATCTAAAATAGCTTCAATTACTGAACAGTTGAAAGAACAGAAAGAAACAATTAATGTAATTTTAAATTATAGTCTCCCTGCAATAGTCATAAATCCGGAAGTTGAACATGAAGTAATTGTAAGAGCCAACGCACGGAGAAAAATATGAAAATTTATTTTGTTTTAATACCATTTATATTTTTAGGTTGCGTGGATAAGCATGATAAGGAGGAAGTTACAATTTGGAAACCTCTCCTTACGACAGACAAAGAGGGTTATTATTATTGGGCTCAAAAAACGCCAGAATTAATAGGACAGTTTGATGATCTTAAGAAAAACATAAAATACCCGGAATATGAAAAAAATAAGAGAATACAGGGAAGGGTTTTTCTGCAAGTCTTTATTAATGAAACAGGGAGTATAGACAAAACAGAGATAGTGGTAGGAATTGATTCTGCATTGAATAAAGCTGCTATTGATGGTATTAAAGCAGCTAAATTTACACCGGCTTTTGTAAATGGTAAACCTGTAAAAGCAAGATTAGGCATGCCTATTGAATTCAAACTACCTGATTATAAATTAGGAGAAAGATATGTAAATGGTAACCGTTTTGAATATCCTCATCTCTGGCCAGAATATATTGATAATGTTGATAAGAAGGCCGAACCGGTCGGTGGAATGAGTGCAATTATGAGTTTGATAGTTTATCCTGAAAAAGAAGCAGAAAATAGAATAGAATGTAAAGTCTTTATTATAGCATATGTTGATGAACTTGGTAATGTTATGCATGCATTCCCTATTAAGTCCACGATTAAAAAACCTGGTGCGGGTCCATTCTGTATTGCGGCTGTTAATGCAATAAAAAAAGTAAAATTCATTCCCGCAGAAAAGAATGGTAAAAAAGTTAAGTCAAAAGTTACAATACCAGTTCAGTTTAAGTTGGAATAATGAATATACAATGATTGGAATGAAATGTTCTAATGATTAAGTTTTGAATAGCAAAGACAGGGGTTGAGGAGTTTTATATATAAGCCACGAATTGATTTGTAAGGTCAGGCAGCTCCCCGGTAATTAAAATAATCTATTATAGGAATAATTTATCGGGTATATTATGTCCTCATTGAAACACTTATCCATAATGCTTTTAATAACATTCATATGCATTGCAGGGTTTCAAAAAACTTCGGCACAGCAAACAGATAGTAAAATTACCTCCGGTAAAGTCACAGGTAGGGTCTTTGATAAACTAACTAACAAACCCTTACAATTTGCATCCTTCATTATCATATCTGTAAAAGATTCCACTAAAATTTATGGAGCCGATACGGATAGCCTGGGTAAGTTTACAATCAATAATATCCCGTTAGGAAGGTACCGGGCAAAATTATCTTTAATCGGTTACAGGACACGTACAAAGAAGAGTATATTTCTTAACGAGCAGATGCATGAAATAAAACTTGATACTATTCAACTGATACCCGCAATGATTACAAAAGATGAAGTTCAGATAATAGCACAAAAAGAAAGAATAGTTTATGATAAAGAGAATAAAAATAAAATAACCATAAACCCTGATAAGGATTGGGGAGTTAACGCATTGGAACTTCTTGAAAATACTCCAATGATAAACGTTGACTTCGATGAAAAGAATATAACCATGATGGGGCAGAGCAATCCTTTGATTTATGTAAATGGTATGCCCGGAAGTTATTCAGGAATTGAGAGTGTGGAAGATCTCAAATTTCTTTCTACTGATGAAATTGATAAATTTGAATTGATACTTAATGCATCTTCAGAATATGGAATTCCTGCTCAAGGTGGAGTGCTGAATATAGTTGTTAAAAAAAATCATACTACCTCATTCACTGGCAATTCATCTTTAAGCGGGAATTCTGATAATAGATATAATGGCAATCTTAATGGTTGGTACAACACCCCAACTTCATCAGTAAGATTAAATTATGTGAACAATTATTCAGACCATTCAACTGATAATTCTCTGTCCCGCCAGATTACTTTTGGGAATTCCATCAACATTTTGAATCAGTCAGGACACTCTGATAATAAGAATCTGTCTAATAAATATTCTCTGGGATTGTCTTTCGGCAAACCTGACGGAATTACTATGAACAATTATAGTGCTTTCAATGAGGGATATAATGCTACCGATAAGGATCTTAATACTTTTTATTCCGGAAATAATTATGATAACTATTCTCTCTCAAAGAACTTGTTGAAATTTTTTAATTCAAATTTCACCTTTGGAATTCCGGTCTATGGAGTCCGAGATAAACTTGTTGCTAATTTTATGGTTTCAAAGAACCTGATGAATAATGAAAATAACTATAACCAGCGGAAATTATTATCGTACCAGTCCCTTTTGGATACAACAATTACAAATAATGATAGATCCGATAACACAAATGATAATTATAACTGGAATTTTAAATACGGCACTTCTTACGGCCAGTATGGCAATGTCTCTGTTGGATATAATGGCAGCTATAAAAAAATGATTATGCATAGTGATTATTACCAGTATGATCCCATTAATAATATCAATTTTGAATTAGATAAAAAGCAGATCAGGCAGCAATATTACGAAAACTCTCATGCTTTTAATTTCTCGGGTACAGGACTATTATTAGATATTTTTTTTATGGCCTCGGCGAAAGTCAATATGGAAAACTCACGAATAGATAACCAGGTGGGAGATTACTCATTTAAAAATCAACATTTGAGCTTTGATCCTGTTCTCCAATTAATGAAAGGACTATCAGGGGATAACCTTATCGGTTTCAGTTATTTTGGAACTACTCAATTTCCTTCAAATATACAATTAAATCCCTATACAAATTATTCGGATTCTACAAATCTTATATCCGGTAACCCTGATCTGAAACCAAGTACTTCGAAATTATTTCAACTTGATTTTATGCATAATGATTCAACGATCAATTTCCGGATGAGTGGTAGATATTCATATACTAAAGATTTGATAAATTCGGTCATAACTCCTGTTTCGCAATTTATAACAATGACAACTTATGCTAACGTTGCAAACCAGGATAATCTTAACTTAGAACTTTATTTAGCTAAGAAATTTTTCAATTGTCTAGACCTAAGCCCTACCATTTCATATAATAAATCAAAATATACGGGTATAGGAGTCCAAAATGAGGGGAAATATTGGACATCTTTATTGAATTCCCAGTTTTCAATTAGTAATCTGAGATTTCAGATGAATTTTAATTATTCTTCCTCCTCGGTAACTGCGCAGGAAAAAACAAAACCCGTTTGGTATGTCGATGCGGCAGCTAAAATTCTACTTCTTCATAAAAAATTGTCAGTGACATTACGTGCTTCTGATATATTTAATACAAAGAATAGTAATTCAAATACTTACGGAAACGGAATTTTTATAACGAATAATATTAAACAGACAACCAGAGTGATTAGTTTGAGTCTTTCATATTATTTCAGGCTGGAAGCTCAGGAAATTATTGAACCGGAAATACGTCCGGATGTTTTGCCTGATGAATTCTAATAAAAATCTATTACTCGATATAGAAGGGCATAATTATTTTTCGGTTCTCTGACCATTTTCAAAATTAGACGCAAACTGATAAGTTAGAGGAATTATTATTGTTCCACTGATATTAATATAACCGAATATCGAATCCTGTTCTACTTACCGGGAACTTATTTCGTGCCATTCCTCCATTTCAAGAAAACTACCTTTAACATTTCCCTCCATCTCTAAAAACATTTTATAGGGAATGGTGAATGATAAAATATCTTTTTTGACATGTTTCCTTGCTGTCAGATCAAAGAATCCTATAATGGCACGCGGCTTTTCTTTCTCCTCTTCCTCATAAGAGAATAATACCGATTGACAGGCAGCTCCCCAGGGAGCAATTACATTATCATTTTTATTTCTTCCGTAATTCGCAAGGACTACTAAAGCAGAAAGTTGGTCAGGGTTAACGAAGAATACCACACTCTTGGGTTTTTCATTCTCACTCATCAAGGCCAAGGGTTTGAATAAAACATATTTCTCTTTTACATTTCTCATCGGAAGGCATTCCACAAAATTCATAGCCAGTTCAGGTGTTTTTATATAATGCTCGCCATTTTCCAATTTCCTTGTTCTTCTTGTGCCGTCAACAGCTTCCCTTTTTCCGGTAGATAATAAATATTCAATGGGAAAACCTTCGTAAGTATTACCAAATCCCAGTCCTACTCCTCCGCCAACGCATCCATAAGTTTTCCGGTCAAAAAAAGCAGTCTTACCTTTTGAAGCTGCAGCCGAAAGCATTGAGGCAACACAACCCCAAATATTTTCTTTGAACTGAATACCGTCTTCCGGTTTTTCATCCGACAATAATACAGCAACCGGGTGTCCCTTTAATTTAATTAACTCCGCTATTCTGCTTTCCATTCATTATCCTTTCATAAAAAACTACTCTCCAAACATACAAAATCCCAATAATTTTAATATGCCAATCATTAATGACCTTAAAAAAGGAAGTCAATTTTTGCTAAAGGCATAACAAACAAGGATGAAGTAAAAGAACCGTTATCGCTGGAAAAATTCCCGATATCTTTCAGGATATTTATTCCAACAACTAAACGCAGTGACGGAGTTACATTTATATAGATCCCCGGTGAAAAGCTTACGAAGGTGGTTGAAGTTTCCCCCCTGGTGTCGGTGGTAGTTACATTGAAATCAAAAGGATAATAAGCCTGATTCGGAGTTTCGGGTGTCAAATCCAAAAGTGTTTCTGAAAAAAAGGCAAAGCTAAACCAGAAATTAATAGACATGTCTGTAGAAACAGTATTATAGGTCAAGTTTCCGAAAAAATTAAGATTACTTTTTTTATCAATGTCATGAAAGAAACCAACCTCTGTATATTCTTTTCCGAAAACAGGATCAACAGTTTGGATTACTACAGTTGAAGCATCATATTGATATTGCTGTAAAGAACAGCCAAAGTTGAACCGGACAGCATTGCCTCTTGTTACAGAATTAAATCCAATTCCAAATGAACCTCCCATAATCTGGTAAAAATTTTGAGAAGAATAGTTTAATGATCCGAAGAAAGACACAGCTTTTGAAACAGGCAGATCAATATCCACTCCTGCCTTAACGTTGGGAAGATTCCATATTATGTTGTCATGGTTGTATTTATAATTATTTGCATTTGATTCCCTGTAAGCAACACTGCCATTGTTATAAGTTGTATCTACCTGAAATACTCCGTTTGAGTTAACCATGGAATGATTAACCTGGCCTGTTAGCTGCTTATTTGTGTGAAATGAAAGCCAGGGGGATATTTTTATACCTGTACTGCCATCAGAAATAAATACGGGAGGATTATTGATCGGACCATTGACTTCAACATTTTGAAGATAAATTGTTTGGTGGATTGTTGCACAACCTCCAAAAATAAGCGGTAATAATAGAAAAAGTTTCTTTAACATATTGATACCTTTATTTCAGTTAAAGCTAAAATCCTAAATATTTACTACATAAATGTCATAGAATTGTAAAATAAATACTTTATTAGATACTAAAATATGCTCAATATTCAAGTTTTCTTGCTTTATAATAATACAAAAGGAATATAGCAATGGATACTGTGATTGTAACTATTAATCCTCCTTCCAAACCAAATGCACCTCCTGTAAATAAGGAAGGTCCTTGGATATCAAACATTTTCCAGTTTCCACCCAGGTTATTTTTACCACTTTCAGTTAAACCAAGTACAGGTCCCAGCAACACATCCCATGCAAAATGTATGGCGATTGGAAACCATAATTTTCCTGTTATCACATAAGCCAGACAGAATAACACCCCAGCGCCAAATATATTTAAAGGTGGAAGCCATGCACCTTTAAATGCACCCGCATGATAGCCTGAAAATAAAATTGCGGAAACTACAATTGCGACAATAACATTAGAGCGTCTTCTGATCGTCTGGAAGATAAATCCGCATAGGAGTAACTCCTGCGTAAATACATTGAAAAGCATCGCAATCATTGTACCAATTAGTATATGCCATGAAAAACCTACAGGCGCCAATGGCGAAGCCCATCCTAAAATCCAGGCAATCACAAGAGATATTCCCAACCAGACAGTTCCAATAGCAAGACCACCTATTATTTCCCTGGAAAAATGATCGGTACCCAATCCGATTGTCCTGAATGGGCGATGATCAATAAACCTGGTCATTGACCACGAAGCTGCGAGGATTGTGATCGCACCGACAACATCTATATAAAACTGTGCTGAAATCGGAGATAATTGCTGCCACTTAAAAAGCCTGGAACCGAGCGGAACAAAAAACAAAGAAATAGTAGTTCCCCATACAATAAAAAATAGTCCAATCCTCCAGACTATTTTCCAGATTAAATGAAGCCCCACAATTATTTTTGACATAACTCAGTTTTCCCTCAGCAGAGTAAATTCGAACCTCATCCGGTTGAAAAATAATTAAATTTCACTTAAATCCAATGAAATGAAGAGTTTATTAGGGGAGCATATAATTTACTATCAGGTTATCCGGGAAAAGTTTGAGAAAAAAGTATTCTAAGAAGTAATCCGACCTGTTTTGTATTTTCACTCGACTATCAGGTCGTTAATTATTTATTTAAATAATATTCATCCTTTTTTAGTTAATACATGAAATGGAATGAAAATTGAGCTATTTTAATCAATATGAATTTTATCTCACTATTTAGCAAAGTAAATAAAAAATCTGTAAGACCTATATATTCAGGACTCCTTTTTTTAATTGTATCCATTATAGTTATCATAAACGGATTTGTTGAACTGAAGCAGTCAAAATCTGAGCTTTTGGATCTGATGAAAAATCAGGCTCATTCTATATTAAAAACTATTCTTACATCATCAAAGAACACACTTGATTCAGAGGAACTTTTAGAAGAATCAATTAAGGAAAGACTTTTAAATAATGCTTCATTTATTAAAATTCTGTATGAGCAGAAAAGAATATCGGATGATTTCCTGGAGGATTTTGCTTACAAGCAGAATTTATTCAGGATAAATATTGTAAAGCCTTCAGGGGAACATATATACAGCAATAATAAAAATATGGTTCGTGGGATTAAAAAAGGAGAGAAGCATCAGATGCTTAACCTTTATCCTATCTTTTCAGGGGAAAAAGATACAATAATTATAGGAATAAAAGGTGCCAGATTCGGACCTGGAATCCGTTATGTTGTAGCTATGGCTGCGAAAGACAGGAGCGCAATAGTCGTTAATGTTGAGGCAGAACAATTAGTTAGAATGAAGGAAACCGGCAACCTTGAGTATCTTATTAACCAGATAATAACGCCGGGAGAAATAATTTATTATGCCCTTCAGGATACATCAGGCATAATTGCTTCCTCGGGAGATGTGAAGGATATTGATACAATACATCAGTCAGGATTCCTGCATCAGGCTTTTAATTCAGAAAAGTTCTTCACGCGAATTTATAAAATTAATTCTTCTGATGTATTTGAAGCTGTTCAGCAATTTAATTACAAGGGGAAGAACATTGGCATTCTAAGAATAGGATTATCACTCGATTATCTTGAGCAACTTAACAGCAGGACATTTAACAGAATTCTGGTAAACTCGGTCATATTATTTTTCAGCGGAATAATTATCATTTTGATAATAATACTTATACAGAATTACAAGACTCTGAAAAAACAATACCAGGCTGTTGAAACTTTTTCAGGTGATATCATAAGAACCGTCAGTGATGCTGTCTTAGTATATGATAAATTAAACGGCATTAAGGTTGTTAATAGCGCGGCGGAAAAATTATTCGGCATTAAAGAAAAAGACATTATTGGAAAAGAAATAACCAGCCTGCTGGATGAAAATGCATGCAGAAAAATATATGATGCAGGTACCTCTCTTGTGAATTTAGAGTGCAAACTGGATAACCAGGTTAGAAACCTTCTTGTTTCCAGGAATGAGTTTGATGATGAAAAAAAAGATATAAATAATGTTTTAGTTATCAGAGATCTTACAGATTTAAGAAGACTGGAATCCCAGCTCCAGAGGAAGGAGCGTCTCACTGCAATGGGTGCCCTTGCCTCGGGTGTTGCTCATGAAATCAGGAATCCTTTGAATTCAATCGGCACCATTGCCCAGCAGCTAAATAAGGATTTTGAATCCATTGCGAATAAGGAAGAATACCACAATCTCACCAAGATTATCTACAGTGAAGTAAAAAGAATAAATGAAACAGTGACTAACTTTCTCAGATTCGCCAAGCCCGATCCGATTCTTCCCAGGAAATTTCGTATTTCAGAATTATTCGATGATATCATAAACCAGTATTCAGTAAAACTTAAGTTAGAAAACATATCTATTTCATTATCAATTGAATATGATGTTGAAGTAACCTGGGACAAGGACCAGATAAGGCAGGTTGTTGTGAACATCCTGAAAAACGCTACTGAGGCAGTTGGGGAAAAAGGAACTATTAAAATCAGAATATTAAAACTTAAAAGTGTTGAACGTGATATTGAAATCAGGATCTCTGATAATGGCAAAGGTATACCTGAAGATATTAAGAATAAAATATTTAATTTATATTATACTACCAAACCATCGGGTACAGGGATTGGATTAAGCATAGTCCAGAAAATAATTGATGAACATAATGGATTAATATTTGTCGAATCCGGAAGTGGGGGGACCACTTTCATTTTGCAAATGCCCCAGGAAATAAGTTAAGAGAAGATACATGAAAAATAATTTATCTGTGTTAATTGTTGATGATGAAGAGATCCAGAGGGAGTCAATCAGCAGTTATCTTAAAAGGCGCGGCTATGTAACCCATACTGCAGAAAACGGGGAGAAAGGAATTCATTATGTATCTAATAATGTTGTTGATATCGTTCTGACCGATTTCCGAATGCCGGGAGCAAACGGAATGGAAGTGCTTAAGCAGGTGAAAGAAATAAGTCCTGAAATTGATGTAGTTGTTATTACTGCATTCGGTAATGTTCAGGATGCCGTAGATCTTATGAAATCAGGGGCCTACGATTATTTAACTAAACCTATTGATCTCGACGAACTGGACAATATTCTGGAAAGGCTGAAAGAAAAAAGGCATCTCCAATCGGAAAATAAAATGCTTAGAGAGCAGTTAGAAGAGAGATTCAAAGTTGATTCAATTATTTCCCAAAGCAAGGAGATGGAATCTGTTTTAAGTACTGTAGCGCGTGTAGCAAACAGCAAAGCCACTATTTTAATAAGAGGAGAAAGCGGTACCGGTAAAGAATTGATCGCCAAGGCGATCCATTATTCGGGAATCAGGAAAAACAAACCTTTTATCACTGTGAATATTGCAGCATTAACTGAAACTCTCCTTGAAAGCGAATTGTTCGGGCATGAGAAAGGGGCATTTACCGGAGCGATCAATCAGAAAACAGGAAAGTTTGAACTTGCCGACGGAGGTACAATCTTTATAGATGAGATAGGCGAAATTCCAATATCCCTGCAGGTGAAACTTCTCAGGGTCCTTCAGTTCGGTGAAATAGAAAAGGTAGGAAGTGAAGCAAATATTAAGGCTGATGTAAGGATAATCGGGGCGACACACAGAAACCTTGAGGAGATGATTACTAAAGGAGAGTTCCGGGAGGATTTATATTACAGGATAAATGTTGTACCAATCTGGATAGCACCATTAAGAAAACGAAAAACGGATATTCCACTGCTTGCGGATCATTTTATTAATAAGTACAAAAAAGAAAACAATAAAGAGATTCTGGGTTTATCGAAAGAGGCCCTTGATCAACTAATAAAATATGATTTCCCGGGAAATGTAAGGGAGCTTGAGAATATAATTGAACGTGCAATAGTGTTATGCAGAGGGGAATATTTGACAACAAATGATCTTCCTGTAAATGTAAACCAAATGTCTGAAAAGGGAGTTCTCGATCCATATAACCTGAACGACGGGTATGAGTTAAAAATGAACTCATTCGAAAGGGAGTTGCTGACTGAGGCGCTGCAGCAATCGGGCGGGAACCAAAGTGCCGCTGCAAGATTATTAGGTATTACGGAACGGCATTTAAGATCACGTCTTGAAAGAACCGGGCTGAAATAGCACCATCCGGTCGAATTGATTCAACCTTTTAGTCTGAACTATCCAATAAATACTTTATAATTTCTTTAATTTCCCTTCTTTTAGTCTGGCATATCCATTGATATACTTCATAAAATTATTTTTAATAAAAGGAGTAAATACAATGCGCACTAATATAATTATAGGACTTGTAATCAGTCTGTTTTTAATCAATTTAACCTATGCCCAAACAGGCAGGAATATAAAGAGTAAAAACAAAAATGAAATAGTTACTGTTAAAGGATCTGTTACCTCAATAAATCATCCGGTAGCAATAGTTAAAGGAGATGACGGGAAAAATTATGAACTCCGTTTAGGTCCTTCCTGGTATTGGAAACAGAATAAGATTGAGTTAAAAGAAAAAGGGAATATTGAAATTAAAGGTGAATTAGAAAAGACTGACGGTAAAAACTATATTTATCCCTATACACTTATCCAGGACGGAAAGACAATTACATTAGCAGATAAAGATGGTAACCCGGTTTGGGCCGGCGGAATGCACAAAGGTAAAGCTATTGATAATATGAAAGGGAAGGGAAATGGAAACGGTAATGGAAAGGGGAACTGCGGCGGGAACAACTGTAATAATAAAGGTTAGTATTATAATTTAATAATTATTGTGTCAGCACATATTCTACAACAGGTTAAACAATGAAAAACAAAATAAGATTAATTATTCAGTTTATTTTTATAGGTCTTATTGGTTATGTAGCAATAAGACCGGTATTTGATAAATCGTATTTAGCAGATTTTGAAAAATACTGTCCTTTCGGAGGTATTTCATCTTTCTTAAGCAAACTTAACCAGGATACAATGTCCTGCACAATGAGTGAGACCCAGCTTTTGCTGGGTCTCGGCTTATTAATAGGAGCAGCATTAATTGGCAAGTTATTTTGCAGTTATGTTTGTCCAATAGGTACAGTAACAGAATGGATTGGCAGGCTTGGAGATAAGCTGAAGATAAGAAAAAATATGCCGGTTAAGCTTGACAGATACATGAGAGCGCTTAAATATGTATTACTATTTGCTGCATTTTACATGACGATGACTACAAGTGAACTTTTCTGCAAGGAATTTGATCCCTACTTTGCAAGCGTCAATTTATTCGGCAATAATGATATAGTACTTTGGTTTGCCATACCGGCATTTATTATAACTATAGCAGGAGCATTATTTTTCAGATTATTCTGGTGCAAATATTTGTGTCCTTTAGGTGCAGTAAGCAACATTTTTCTAAATGTTGTTGGAGCCGGTGCCGTTATAATCATATTTCTGGCAGCTAATTTTTTGGGAGCCCATTTAAGTCTTGTCTGGTTGGTAGGGGGATTAGTGCTGCTGGGATTATTGAACGAGCTTGGATTTATGAAATCCTTTCTTCTTCCCGTTCCAAAAATTACAAGAAATGAAAGCAAATGCAGTGAATGTGGATTATGCGATGATAAATGTCCTCAGGGAATAAAAATATCCCAGATGTCCGAAGTTAATCATGTAGACTGCAATTTATGCACTGATTGTGTTTACACATGTCCTCTTAAAAATGTTCTTACTATAAATAAAAAGAAAAACCTTAAATATCTTGCGCCTGTTTCTCTTGTTATTTTAATAGCAATATCACTAATAGCTGCTAGTTTTTATGAACTTACAACTATATCAGTTAAATGGGGAAAATCATCGGGTGCAACTGCAGTTTATAAGCAGGTCGGGTTAAAGAATGTAAAATGCTATGGAAGCTCAATGGCGTTAAAGGGAACACTTGTAAATGTAGAAGGAATAATCGGACTTGATACTTACGCAAAAAGCCACACAGTTAAAGTATATTATGATCCGGCTGTAATATCAGAGAAAAAAGTGAAAGCTTCACTATTTACACCTATCAAAATGGAAGTAGCAAGGATAAAAAACAATTCCGATATTGATTCATTAAGTATCTGGGAGGTTGGAGTATACGGGTTATTCGATCCAATAGATTTCAATAATCTGTTTTACGCTTTGAAAGAAAAGGGAGGAGTATACGGGTTCGAAACACATTTCGGAGAACCGGTAACTGCTACTATTTATTTCAATGCTGCTCAAATCAGTCCTTCTGAGATAAAACAGCAGATAGAAAAAGAAGTTGTAATAGCTAAAAAGCCAAATGGTAATGAAAAGATAGAGATGAGTTTTAAGACAGAAAATGACGGCGTTGTAAAAGGAAAGCTTTCCCTCTTAGATTTCAGGAAAAAAATATTCCGGAACTATGACAGGTTGTTCAATGAATACAAGCAATACAAACCTGAACAACTTTTAGTGTTCAAATTTCCAATGCCTGAATCAAACGCACCTGCATTAAGGAGATTTCTCGGCTCCTTATCAAGCCATCTTTCTGCAGATGAAGGAATTGTCAGACTTTCGACCAGATACGTTGATGTACCGTCAGGATATATTTTCTTTAATCCGGCCAAGACGAAGATTGAATTAATAAAGGAAGCTTTAACTAAGAATAAACTTACTGTTTATACATCAGATACAGAATCAAAGGAAATAGACAATCCATTCCATATCAATCCTGAAGGGAAGGTCTATAAACCAGCAGAACTGAATATTGATGAAGATTTATAGTTAATATATAATAATAACACTCCGATAAAATAAATAATTATTATATTAGTGTTAACGAACATTGATATAAAAAGTCAGTATGAATTTACCGGAGTGTTATTTTTAATTATGGAAGCAAATGAAAACAAAAAGCTTCCAATAAAGGAACTGATAAAATTAAGTCTTTATACCGGCGCCACTGCTTATGGGGGACCGGCAATGTTTGCCCAGATAAAGAAGAAATTCGTTACAGAGAAGAGATGGATTAGCGAGAAAGAATTTCTGGATGCAATAAGTTTTGCACAGATATTGCCCGGTGCGACAGGGATTCTTGTTATGGCATGTATCGGATTTAAGCTTCGGGAAGTAAAAGGAGCCCTGGCCGTTTCTTTTTTCTTCATACTGCCCACATTTATTGCGATTGCATTCCTGTCATATTTATACTTTAACTTCAGAAATCTTTTATTCATTAAATCAATATTTACAGGGTTAGGGGCGATGGTTGTAGCTTTGCTGGTTAATGCAGTTATAACCCTGGGGAGGACAGTATTTCCTAAATTTTCCTTCCGCTATTATAAAGGCATTCTGATAGCGGCACTTATATTTACTTTCTCTTTCTGGCTTAAAATTAATTTTGTATATCTGATTATTGATGCCGGGATATTGGGGTTTCTATCATATTATTTTACCGGAGAATATGAACAGGTTTTAGAGCATAACGGTTCTATATTTCCATCATTTAATAAAGAGTTGATAACACATGTCGCGGGAAGGCTGGCTAATTATGGAACATTTATAGCAGCCAATCTGATTATACTTTTCGTTATAATATTCTTTCCTGAAATACGCGAATTGTTTCTGTCTTTCTTTAAGATAGGAATGTTGGCATTCGGAGGCGGATTTAATTCAATACCCTTGATTCAGCATGAAACGATAAACATTCACCACTGGCTTACAATTGCAGAATTCAGAGACGGGATTGCCTTAGGGCAGATTACCCCGGGTCCTGTGCTGATAACATCAACCTTTATCGGGTACAAGGTTTACGGATTTGCCGGAGCAGTTACTGCAACAATAGCCATCTTTACCCCTTCGCTTATTTTGTTGTTCCTTCTGTATAATATTCACACCAAACTTGTAAAACTGCCGGTGATAAATGTAATAATGAAAGGAATACTGGCAGGATTTATAGGTCTTCTAATTTCAACGACTATTCATTTCGCAATAGAATCACTATTTGACTGGAAGACAGGGTTGATATTTGCCCTTTCAATAATCGGGCTATTGAAATTTAAGTCAGATCCCCTCTGGATAATAATCGGATCTATTATTATTTCAGTTATCTTAATATAAAGCGGGCTGGTCGTTTTGCTTTGACAAAAGCTCATTCAAATCATTAACAATTCGATCTATTTCAAGATCAGTAAATCCTTTTTCTTTTGCAGTGGAATCAAGTATACCCCAGGAAGGTTCACCGCAGCTTATACCGCAAACACCTTTTTTCATCAGATAAGGCAATGCATCAAGAATATTTTTCAGTATAAATTCTATTTCATCATTTTTGGTTATTATTTTCATTTATCCCTATATCCTTTTTCTTAGATGGAAATACTAAAATAAAGCCGACCATTGCCCCATAGAGAGTGGAAATATAGAGATTTCCGGAGATAGGGCAGGTTCCGGTTCTACAGCCAACGAAATAATAATAACCGAATCCCAAAATTGCTCCGGCCATAATCGAGAAGAGTGTCTTTAAGTTTAAGAATTTTCTAAAGTTCATATACACATTCAAAGCTTAATAATTTCCAATTAAATAGAATTATGCATTTATCAATTCAGATGGTTCTTCAATTTTCTCAAATTCTCTGGATATTGAAATAGCCGCGATAGTACCATCAGAAACTGCGGTAGTAATCTGCCTGAAGGATTTGCTGACAACATCGCCAATTGCATAAATACCAGGCAGATTAGTTTTCATATCTTTATCAGTTTTAATATAGCCCCAGTTATCAAGTTCGAAGTATTGTTTTATTTCGCTGATATTGGGGATCATTCCTGCAAAAATAAAAACTCCGTCGCAGCCAATTGTTTTTAATTGATGTGTGTTTAAATTCTCAACCAATACTTCGTTAACAGAAGAGCCATTCTTTATAAATTCTCTTGGTTCATGCTCAAATACAAATTCTATTTTAGTATCGGCAAAAGCTTTTTCCTGAGCAAGTTTATTTGCCTGAAGTTTATCAAACTGGTGGATGATTGTAATCTTTGCTGCGAATTTGGAGATAAAGAGAGATTCTTCAATAGCAGAATTTCCGCCTCCAATAACGACAACATGTTTTCCTTCATAAAACTTTGCATCGCAAGTAGCGCAATAGGAAATTCCCTGTCCCTTATATTCCAATTCTCCTTTTACATTAAGAGGGCGGGGGGAAGAGCCGGCAGCTATTATTATTATTTTAGCACTAATTGTTTCGTAGTCATCCACGACGATAAATTTTTTCTTAAGATCAATATCAGTTATATCAACAGCAGACCTAAAATCAGCTCCGGCAGCTTTTGCCTGTTCAGACATATAATGCATGAGCATATAACCGGAGACAGGTTCTGCAAATCCGGGATAATTGCTTACAAGGTGAGTTACTTTTACCTGGCCGCCGGGAAGATCTTTATCGACCACAATTGTTTTAAGTTTTGCCTGAGCAGTATATATTGCAGCCGAGAGTCCAGCGGGACCTCCACCTATAATTAAAATATCGCATTCAGTTAAACTGCATTCAATTCCGGCTTTAAGGTAAACAGCTTTTTCAGGAGATAGCAGCAATTCAAGGTTAGCAACGATATCAGATCTTTTAATTCCTCCGGAGAGGCGGTTACCGATAAGCTGACCATTCTTATAAAACAGCAAGGTCGGGGAAGAAGAAACTCCCAGTGAAACAGCCAGATCCCTGTTTTCCTGTCTATGAATCTTAATAAATTTTATATCATCTCCATAGACACGGGATAATGATTCAAACTTACTGGCTAATGCTTCGCAGGGCGGGCATTCGGTAGAATAAAAATCAACAACGACATTACCGGCAGATAATACTTCACCGGAAAATTCATTCGCAGAAATATATTTAATTTTATCAGACATTAAACAAGCTCCTTATTAAAATACATAGAAATACCCAGCCCAATTGATTCTTTAATGGGGTGGCAGTCAGGGGAATGCAAACTTCCGGTTTTATTAAAAGCAACGGCAGCGCAACCGCCTCCGCAAGCAAGCTGAAGGCTGCAGGTTTTGCATTCATTAATAGTAGTAACATCCCTTTCATCCCAGTCATTTACCTGACCGGAGTTAAGATATGCCTCGGGGTAAAAAGTCCCGAGGGAAGAACCAGATTTACCTACAGTAGCTGTGCAGGAATATATCCGGCCGGTATAATCGAAAGCCCATTCAGTTTTAGTACCAGGGCAACTATCGAACAGGGGAGAAGGCAATTCACCATTCTCAAAAAGAAATTTGGAGACAGAGAAAGCAGGTTTATGAAATTCTGCTATCTCAGGGTATTGTTTGATCAGTTTATAAATAGTTTCATAAAATTCAATTCTAGACAATAGTTTGCTGTTGCCAGACTGGCAATAATGAAGTTCGTAGTTTCTTCCGAGCTGAGTTTTGAAATAGCTGCTTTTAGTCCACCCTTTTTCAATTGCGAAGCGGGAAAGTTCCACGAGGCCATAAATATTTTCTTTATCAATTACTACGCGAAGATTTACAGTTATATTATTAGCAATTGCCTGATCTATTCCCTCAACTATTTTATGAAAAGTAGGATCGCCACCTTTTAGGGGACGTCTCTGATTGTGAATTTCCCCGGCGCCGTCAAGAGTAACCTGGATTTCCCTGATCCTTTTAGTTCTTAATATATCCATATATTCTGCAAGCGAGTAGCCGTTTGTTACAATTGCCACATCCAGGTCAGCGGTGTCAGCTTTTTCGAGAAAATATTTTACAATCTCCTTATATTTATTTCCCTGAAGAAGGGGTTCGCCTCCAAAGAGAGTAATATATTTTTTCTTATTACCGAATTCAGTATTAACGTATTGAAAGAAAGAATCGATAACCTCTTTAGTAGGAAGACTGAATTTGTTATCATATTCCGACTGGTAGCAATAGCCGCAATTAAAGTTACAGGAATACCAGGGGACAAAGAAAATCTGGATTTCATCGTTATCTCTTGTGTCAATAAAATCGAGATATTTTTCGTTATAAAGTTTTTTCTCTGTCTTTTCATCTGCCAGGTATCCTTTTGACTGATATTCTTCCACATCAGTAAAGTTTCCTGAAATAATTTCATTAGCTTTATGAGGATCGAGAATATCGGCATTTCCTGTGAGGAGATTGACAATATAATAGGAGTCAGAGTCTTTGATTTTAGAGAAGATATTATGTTTTGAAAAGTACATTACCGGCCTTTATTTATATTAGTAGGATGCAAACAAGCTGTAAAGGTTTCAGGGAAAAGAAAAGGACTGAAAACACTGCTGTCTTCAGTCCTTAAGGATAACTATTAATCGTGGCAGCCGGCAACGTTCTTAGAGACCTTTGCACAGCACTGAGCAACTTTACTATTTGTAACCTGCTCTTTGCGGATTAATGATTTCATTGGTTTTCTCCTGTGTTTATTTGTTTATCCTTTACAGCTGCAGCATGCAGCTTTTTTTCCATAAATAGTAAAACTTGATATTTCGATTTTTCCTTTAACATAGGGTTTGCTTTCCTCCAGAATATCCACTTGTGAAAAGCCAGAGTCGGCGATTATTTTAAGGTACACATCTTTTTTTACAGAACCAGCCCAGCATTCCGAAACAGCGACAGGATCATTTTTATACTCATCAGGGACATCTTCGAGAGAATAAATATCGCTTATAACAAACCTGCCCCCTTTTTTTAATACACGGTAGATCTCATTCCATACGGCAGTTTTATCAGAGGCATGATTTATTGTGCAGTTAGAAATGATAAGATCGGCAATACCGGAGGGTAATTTAATCGATTCAAGTTCAGACTTAATGAAACTAACATTAGTGACTTCCAGTTTGGCTGCATTCTTTTGGGCCTTTTGAATCATGCCATCGGAAATATCGAGTCCATATACCAAACCTTTATCTCCCACAATCTGGGCCATTCTAATAACATCGTTTCCACGTCCACAACCAAGGTCAACGCAAACTTCTCCGGGTTTAGGATCGCTGAAATTTATTGCTCCGCCGCAAGAGAGGCAGCATGAATCCTCTGCTAATTTGCTATATCTTTCATTAATAACGCTGGTATCCATAGTAATTCCTATTATTTATAGTTAGTTAGATGTAATAACCTTCAAAGAGATTCAATAAAGGGAAGAATAATATAATAATTTTGTATATTTTAATTTTGAAACCATATACTAATAACAGCATCATATAAGATGGAAGAAATAAAACTAATTGAACAGGCCCAGCTTGGCGATAAGAAGTCACTTGCGGAATTGGTGAAGAAATATGAAAGTACGGTCTATAACTTTTCATTCAAGATATGCCGTGATAAGGACCGTGCTGAAAATACGATGCAGGAAACATTTCTTAGCCTTATTAAAAATATAAAGCAGTTCAAAGGAGACTCTAAATTATCGACCTGGTTATACACAGTAGTATCAAATCATTGTTTAATGCTGGCAAGGACAGAATCTAAGTATGCATATACATCATTTGATGATGAAGATGCAGCAATTGATGAGATGAAGTTTTCTGAGTGGAATACAGAGCCAGATAAGGCAGCCGAAAGTAAAGAAATAAAGGAGTTATTGGATGATTCAATAGCAAAACTTCATCCGGATTACAGAGTTGTTTTTTTACTAAGGGATGTTGAAGGTTTATCTACCGAGGAAACCGCAAAAATCTGCAACATGTCGGTTCCTGCTGTGAAATCAAGACTACACAGGGCGCGTGCATTTTTAAGAAACGAATTAAACAAGAAGTTTAAGTATGAAAAAACATGATATAGTATGTAAGGATGTAATGGAGCATATTTGTGAGAACTTAGGTGAAGAGCTCAATTCCCCCAAATGTGCCGCAATAAAAGCACATTTGAATAATTGCGACAACTGCAGCAATTATTTTAAGACAGTGGAGGATACAATACAGTTTTATAAGAATTACAATGTTGAACTTCCAGAGGGAGCACATAAGCGATTGATAGAATTTTTAGGTCTGACAGAATAAAGAGGAGATAATTTTACCGGGGAAAGGGGGAATAAAGGTAAAGTCATACCGGAGTTGAATCCAATTCAGAAATAAATCATCCAACTCATAAAGGTTTTAGATATCATAATTTTTTAGATTACATCAATGGATTATTATTAAAAACCTAAATGGAAATAAAATGAGCAAAATAGATAAACGGAGTTGGGACGAAAGATTCTCGGCTGACGAATATGTATATGGCACTGATCCAAACGTATTCTTCAGGGAGCAGTTGGATAAATTAAATCCGGGTAAATTATTGTTATTAGGAGAAGGTGAGGGGAGAAATGGAGTATATGCTGCAAAAATGAACTGGGAAGTTGATGCAGTAGATTTGAGTGACCAGGCCAAAGTGAAAGCATTAAAGTTAGCTGAACGGGAGCACGTACAACTTAACTATGAAGTTCATAATCTAACTGAATACAAGCCCAAAAGAAATTATTATGATGCAATCGGGATTATCTTTTTTCATTTAGAAAAGGCAGATGTGGTGAAAATCTTTTCAGAAGCAAAGAAAGCCCTGAAGAAAGGAGGGGTAATAATAAGTGAAGTATTTTCAATTAACCAGATAGGAAGAACATCTGGTGGACCCAAAGACCCGGATCTGTTATATAAAACCAGTGACTTTGAGAAGGCATTTAAGGAATTGGAAACAATCCAACTGGAAGAATCTTTAGTTGAACTTAATGAAGGGAGACTGCATCAGGGAGAGGCAATGGTAGTAAGATATGTAGGGGAAAATAAACTTTAACGAATAGATATAAGATTATATAAATAAAGGAGTTGTATTATGGTAAAGAATATAGGGAGTGCGGATAAGATAATACGGGTAGTACTTGGATTAGCAATAATTGTAACCGGAATTGCTGTACAAAGCTGGTGGGGAGCAGTTGGA
>JARLHC010000095.1 GCA_031292455.1 Ignavibacteriaceae bacterium | reverse complement strand
TCTGTGGATTGGATTTGAAGCCCTCTCAGGACGCCAGGGAGCCCATTCCTGGGCTGGCTGCGATGCAGGACCTAATGATCCGGATGGGCAGTATATCTACTTCAGCCACGCCTGGTATAAATTAACAGCACTTGGCGCTGCATTTACTTATAACTGGAATATCAGGGCTATAATTGAAACCGTTTCGGATGTTCAATACGAAAAACCGTCTGCAGTATTTGCATTGGCCCAAAACTATCCCAATCCTTTCAATCCAAATACAGCAATAAGCTTTTCATTATTCCGTAATTCATGGACAAGCTTGAAAGTTTATAATATAATAGGGCAGGAAGTGTCTGTTCTGTTAAACGGCCCTTTAACTGCTGGGTTTCATTCACTTAATTTTAATGCAGCAAATCTGCCGGGAGGTATTTACTTTTATAGATTAATGGCAAGAGGTATAGATGGAGAATCTTTCTCATCAGTTAAGAAAATGATATTATTGAAATAACAAAGGTTTCTTTATACAACTATTTATTTCACATTGTATTCTATACTTTGCAAATCAAATTTCCCGTATGTAAAATTCCCTTCAGGATACTGCCAAACCGTTTCTCCATGTGTAGCTATCCGGATTCCATTCATTTCTTTGTATTCACTAACAGGTGTTGAGAATCTGTACTTTTTCATATCCGATACCTCATACCTGTCATCAGATATAAAATTGATTAACTGTCCTAAATCGTTAAAATATAATAAGGCGGATATTCGTATTCCATTATTAATAAAAATCCCCCTTACACAGGTTGAATCGACTTCTTCCCATTTGATTCTCTTGTCAATAAGTGCAGCCGGAGCCATTATGCACATGTCATTAAAAAATGTAACGGTCTCGGTTGTGTCAAGCGCTCTCCCTTTAATATCAATGATAGGTATTAATCCGAACAGTTTTATCCGCATAGTCGCTGTACCGTTTTTATATGCATGATAACCCGGAACTGTTATCTTCATTATGTTCCCTTTCATGTAAAACAGTCTGGTTGGAGTATCAAAAAAATTATACTGCTCTGAGCTGAATGTAAACCAATCCTTTCCCTTACCCCTCATCTCTCCGTCAAAAATGATTTTTACATTCTCCACTCTCGGCTTGTTAATAACTCCGGTATATCTCAGGTACTTCTGAACAATCAAAGGTAATGACTGAATATCAGATTCAGTAACCATCGCGCTTTTGATCTTATCTGTCCGTTTAAGCGCTCCGGCTACGTCCCTGTTATATTGATTTTCAAATCTCCAGCTACCGTATCCGATAATTAATATCAGTATAATGACAATGTTGGCTATTGTCCCGAACTTTGCATCCTGCCAGCTGTAAAATATCAAAAGCTGGGATATAATGACTGCCCCGGACCCGGTTATCAGGCATAGTTTGTTGTTTAAGAGAAAAAGGATAAATGTAATTGTGAAAAGTACTGCAGCTAATAGCCAGAATAATCCCATCGGCTTTGATATTTCCTTTGTTAGCTGATCTACTTCTGTTATCTTGTAGGCCTTAATAAAACCTAACAGGTGAATCATCCCGTGTATTACAAATATCAGCAGTAATATTATTTTTAACATTTTATTACTAAATCTGTTCTGAATAATATAAGCAGAATTCCTTAATTATTTTTAACTTGCATATACATTTTTCGGCATAATTGTACAATAAGGTTGATCATGCATAAATATATTTTAACAATCGCTCTTATAATGTCCTTCGGCCTGCAGCTAATTCTTGCACAGGATAAGAATACTTCTAAAGGAATAATGGTTGATCCCAAAGATGGCTTCTATGAGGAGATCCTCAGGACAGTTGGCGATACTGTTCCTAAAACAAATAAAAAAGAATTCATTGTTGATTTTACTGGTATGGATATTCCCAAATCTGTGGACGAGTTTACTTCCTGCTGGTATAATCCACCTGTCTCTCAGGGCAATACAGGCACATGCTGGAGTTTTTCAACTACTTCATTCCTTGAATCCGAAGTATACCGCATTCAAAATAAAAAAGTAAAGCTCTCTGAAATGTATACCGTCTATTGTGAGTATATCGAAAAAACTAAAAGATATATTTCCGAAAGAGGGAACTCTGAAATCAGCGAGGGCTCTGAAGCTAATGCCGTTACACGCATCTGGCAGAAATATGGCGCTATGCCTGAAGAAGCTTATTCGGGATTGAAATCAGGCCAGAAGTTCCATAATCATAAAGATATGATCAGGGAAATCAAGGGATACCTCCAAAATCTTAAATCAACTAATGCTTGGGATGAAACAGCCGCAGTCAATACTGTTAAAGCTATCCTCGATCACTATATGGGTGCACCCCCTAAAGAGTTTTCGTACCTTAGAATAAATTATACCCCCTTGGAATTCCTGGCTAATTACCTCCGGCTGAACCCCGATGATTATGTAGACATTATGTCCCTTAAAGAGAAACCTTATTTTAAGCAGGTTCAGTATAATGTGTCGGATAACTGGTGGCACGATTCATCGTATTATAATGTGCCCCTCGATTTATTCATGTCTTCTATTAAATCTTCCATTAAGAATGGTTATTCAATGTGTATCGGCGGTGATGTCTCTGAACCCGGACACGACGGATGGCATAATGTTGCCCTTGTCCCTTCATTCGATATTCCTTCTGCATATATAAATGAAGATGCTCGTGAAATGAGGTTCGATAACGGTACCACTGAGGATGATCATGGGATACATCTGGCCGGATATAAAAATCAGAACGGCAGAACCTGGTTCCTTATTAAAGATTCAGGGGCTGGCTCAAGAAACGGTAATGCTAAAGGTTTTTATTTCTTCGATGAAGATTATGTGAAATTAAAAATTATGGATTTCATGGTGCATAAGGATGCAGTAAAAGAATTATTATCACAATTTAATAAATAAGAATATGGGCAAAAGCAAAATCGCTTATTATATCCTGATTCTTATCAGCGCAGTTGAATTGGGGAAAGGAATTCAGCTGGTGTTTACTTCTTCATTCTGGAGCCTCTTCTCATCTTATGCCCGGCTTAATGTTTTGCTCCAGGTTATTATCTCATTCCTCATTTTCTTCGCTGCCCGCATCCTTAAACCTAAAGAGGATGAGGAATAAAAGTCTTATATTTAAAATTATATTTATTTTTTAATGGAGGAACTGTTGGAACAACCACAGGATGATTTAAATGTGCTTATTCAAAGACGATATGACGAACTTGACGAATTAAGAAAGAAAGGGATTGAACCTTTTGCATATAATTTTGACACCGATTCGGATTCACAAAAGATTAAGGACGGCTTTAAGGATGGCGAGGAATTTAATGTTAAGATTGCTGGCAGAATTATTGCCATCAGACGGATGGGGAAGGCTTCCTTTACTCACCTTCAGGACCATGTAGGAAAAATACAGATATACCTGAGAAAAGACGATATCGGCGATATGTACGACGCTTTTAAGCTTATGGATATCGGTGATATTATCGGCGTGGAAGGTTATGTGTTCAGAACTAAAACAGGCGAAATCTCAGTTCACGTTAGAAAATTACAGATACTCGCTAAATGCCTGCGCCCTCTGCCTACACCCAAGGAAACCCTTGATGAACAGGGGAATAAGGTTATCCATGATCAGTTTTCCGATATTGAACTCCGCTACCGTCAGCGTTATGTCGATTTGATCGTTAATCCGCAGATACGGGATACCTTTATAAAGAGAAGTAAAATAATTTCTTCTATGAGAAAATTTCTCGATTCGAGCGGCTATTTGGAAGTTGAAACTCCTGTACTTCAGCCTTTGTACGGTGGAGGCGCTGCCCGTCCTTTCCTTACGCATCATAATACTCTCGATTCACAGCTTTACCTTAGAATCGCTGACGAACTTTACCTGAAAAGACTCATCGTGGGTGGCTTTAACGGCGTCTATGAGGTGTCAAAGGATTTCAGGAATGAAGGTATGGATAAAACACATAATCCTGAATTTACTATGATGGAGCTTTATGTCCCGTATAAAGATTACGAATGGATGATGAATTTTGTTGAGCAAATGCTGTTTAATATATGTATGGAAGTCTTCAATGACGCTGTATTTGAGTTTGACGGTATGAAAATCAATTTTAACCCCCCATGGAAAAGAGTCTCTATGATAGAAGCTATTCAGGAAAAAACAGGCATCAATATAGTCTCTGCTTCTACAGAAGAACTGATGGAGACAGCTAAAAAGTTTGGCGTCGATCTTAAGAAAGCTAACGGAAGAGCAAAACTTATGGATGAAATTTTCTCAGTTACTGTTCAGCCTGATCTGATTCAGCCGACATTTATTGTCGATTACCCGCTTGAGCTTTCTCCTCTTGCTAAGAAACATAGATCAAAAGAAGGACTGGTGGAAAGGTTTGAAGGTTATGTGGCCGGACGTGAGATCTGTAACGCATTCTCTGAATTAACCGATCCGGTCGATCAGAAAGAAAGATTCCTCGGCCAGGGTAAATTAATCGAAGCAGGCGACGAGGAAGCCCATCAGATCGATGAAGACTTTATCCGCGCCCTTGAATATGGAATGCCCCCCACCGCTGGGATTGGTATAGGAATCGATAGACTTACTATGCTTTTTACAGGACAGTCTTCTATCCGGGATGTAATCTTCTTCCCACAGATGAAAACTGAGGTTAAAGGATCATAATTTGAAATATAGCATAATTATTCCAGTCCTGAATGAAGAAAAATTACTTCCGGGTCTGTTATCTCAGTTGAACGATCCTTTATTAAAAAAGAAATATGATTATGAGATAATTGTCTCTGACGGCGGTAGCACTGATAAAACTATTGAAATTGCTCTAAAATCAGCCGATACTCTGAAAATGCAGGACGGAAGCATAAAGCGGAATATTGCACAGGGAAGAAATGACGGTGCTAAAATGGCTAAGGGTGAAATTCTTATTTTCCTTAACGGAGATATTCATTTGCCTTCTGCTGATTCTTTTTTCAGATATATTGATACTACTTTTGTGAATAGTAAATACCTGGCATTGACCTGCATAGTTCAAGTTTTTCCGGAAGAGGAGATCTATAGCGATCGTATATTCCATTGGGTATATAATACTTATTTCATGCTCCTTAATAATTCTGGTGTCGGAATGGGAAGAGGGGAATGCCAGGTGATAAGGAAGAATATATTTCAAGTAGTCAATGGGAATAATGAAGATCTTGCTGCTGGCGAAGACTTTGACCTTTTTAGAAGAATAAGAAAACATGGTGATATTCTTTTTACTAATAAAATTGCAGTTTATGAATCCCCCAGACGGTATAGGAAAATTGGATATTGGGGAGTCTCCTGGTCGTGGATTAAAAACAGTGTCTCTGTAATTATCAGAAACCAGTCTATTTCAAAGGAATGGGAACAAGTGAGGTAAATATGAAGCAAATTCTATTACTGTTGCTTTTTGGTTCTGTTCTTTATGCACAGACAGAATATGTCCCGGTCAACCATAAGGTCTATACATTCCTGGAAAGAATGGATGCACTTGGGATTATTTCAAATTATAATTCTTTCGAACTTCCGAAAACCAGACATGAAATTGCCTCTTATATTAAAACTGCGGATAGCCTGAAAGACAAACTGGATGGAGTTGATAGATCAATTCTTAATGACCTTCAAACAGAATTCGAGTATGATATATACGGCACTTTAAACAATTCAATGTCTTTGTTTGGTTCAGGAAATTATAATCCCTTTACTCAAAATGAAAAATATCTTTATTACCAGTCTAATCCTGGTTTAGGGAATTTCTTTATAAATCTTACTGCTGAAGGGGACGGTATTCTTAAGAGTGATAGAATTGCCGATAGAAATACAACCGCTAAGCTTGGAATAATCGGTGGCGAAATTAGGGGAACTATACTAAATAATTACGGCTTCTTTATCAGCGGCACTAATGGTCTCTTGCTGGGTGATAAACAGACATCATTCCTTAGACACGATCTTCTGTATAATTTCAAATTAAATGAAAAACCCGATGGCGCATTCTTTGATGAAACTGCAGGGTATATGACTGCAGATTTTAATCTGATAAGATTTAAGATTGGGAGAGACCGGCTGAAAATAGGATATGGTTATCTTGGTGCTCTGATTGACGAAAATTCTCCCCCCGTTGATTATATAGGTATGAATATTAATTATGGCATCCTTAATTTTTCTTATTTTCATGCTAAGATTTCGGGTTACCCGGGTAATATCTCCGATACTGTAACCAATGGAGTAAATGTTGTCGGAGAGAAATACATCGGTTATCATAGATTAGGAATATCTCCTTCTTCCAGTACTGAATTCGGGGTGGGGGAGTTTATTATTTATGCTAACCGCCCTGTCGAATTTGCTTATCTGAATCCGTTTAACTTTTATAAATCAGCCGAACATTCAGGACTTGATAGGGATAATTCAATGCTATTCTTTGATATCTCAAACAGGTCAATCTGTGGATTGAAATTATATGGGTACTTGCTGCTCGATGATATTGACTTTGGAAAACTGGGTACTGGATGGTATGGAAACCAGACGATCTGGAATTTTGGAGCTAACTCTTCAAATTTATATAAATTCCTCCCTGTGGATATTAAGGTTGAGTACCAAAGGATAGAACCTTACGTTTTTACTCACCGTCTGCAATATAACAATTTTACTAACCTTGGTTATCCTCTTGGAACTTTTACCTATCCAAATAGTGAGTTGTTTTTCAGTGAATTAAATTATAGGTTTAATTACAGGTGTTCAGCATCGTTGGGCTTTATTTATGGAATTCACGGTGCTAATCCTATAAACCCTGACGGCTCTGTGACTAATATCGGGGGAGATATAGCGCTTGGGCATCGTTCTTTTGATAATGAAACGGTGCATTTCCTTGATGGTGATTTGGAATATCAAAGGATTGTTACTGCTTCAATAACTTACGAGCCCTATAAGGAAATTAACTTATATCTTAAATTGAATTATTTAAACCAGTCATTGCAGAATTCTGCTCGTGTAAAAGAATTACAATCATTCCTTACAGTGGCTGTTAAACTTTAATCGGAGATTAGATGAAATCCGGGAAAATTAAATTTCCGTTCACAATAGTAATACTTGTCATTGGAATTGTACTTGGTTTTCAGATTCAGAAAGCCTTTTCTAATGATAACCTTCAGGATAGCATTTCTAAATTCAGCGACGTTCTTACTTATACACAGAAATATTACATGGAGGATGTGGATTCTCCTAAACTAGTGGAAGCTGCCATAAATGGAATGCTTTTAAAGCTTGATCCGCATTCGGTTTATATTCCTGCAAGTCAGCTTGAATCTGTTGAAGAATCCTTCCGCGGTGATTTTGAAGGCATAGGAATAGAATACCAGGTTGTCAACGATACACTTACTGTTGTTTCCCCAATTACCGGTGGACCCAGTGAAGCACTTGGTATTATGAGCGGAGATAGGATTGTAAATATTGACGGTAAAAGTATTATCGGGATTTCCAATGAAGATGTAAGGAAAAAACTGCGCGGTAAAGCAGGCACTAAAGTCAAAATAAGCATATCCAGGATCGGAATACCGGAACTTCAGGAATATGAAATAACAAGAGATAAAATACCTATCTATTCTGTCGACACTCATTTTATGATGGATGATAAAACCGGCTATATCAGTTTGTCAAGATTTGCCGAAACTACTTATGATGAGGTTTTGAATGCATTGAATGACCTTAAAGCCAAAGGTATGAAACAACTGATATTTGACCTGAGGGGAAACCCCGGCGGATATCTGAACCAGGCTGTTAAAATATCCGATCTGTTTCTGGAGGGAAAGAAGAAAATTGTTTATACCAAAGGTAGAAGAGCTGAGTTTAATGAAGAATACTTCTCTGGCGACCCCTCTGCTTTCGAAAAGATGCCCTTAATTATTTTGGTTAATAAGGGGAGTGCTTCGGCAAGCGAAATTGTTTCAGGCGCAGTGCAGGATTGGGACAGGGGCTTAATTGTTGGAGAAACTACTTTCGGAAAAGGATTGGTTCAAAGACAATTTACCCTTCCCGATAATTCCGCTCTCCGGCTTACAATTTCCCAGTATTTTACCCCGTCAGGCAGATTGATCCAGAGGGACTATAAGAATGACAAGGATAGGGAAGAATATTATTCGCAGGCGGGCGCCAGGAAAGAAAAGGAAGGGGATAATCTGATGCATAAAGCTGAAAAAGATTCTTCGCTTAAAGTCTATAAAACAAATGCTGGTAGAGTTGTTTATGGAGGAGGCGGCATTACTCCCGATTATATAGTAAAAACTGAAGATATTACAGATTATACTACCGACCTGCTTAAAAAGAATATATTTTACCTTTATATTCTTAAATATCTGGACAATCATTCAGCTCAGATAAAATCAAAATACAATGATAATTTGTCTCAATTCCTTGAAGACTTTAAAATAAGTCCGGATATCGTAAAAGACTTTACTTCTTTTGCGTCATCAAAAGGTGTGAAACTCCATGAAGAAGATTTAATAAAAGATAAAACCTATATTACAGCCCGCCTGAAAGCTCAGATAGCAAGAAACTTCTGGAAAAATGAAGGATGGTATCCTGTACTTCTGATGACTGATAATCAGGTTGCCAAAGCACTGACTTTATTCGGAGAGGCAAAGGATCTTGCCAAACTAAAATGAAAAAATTAGCAATAATGTTCCTTCTGATTCCTGTCTGCTTCTTTCTTGAGGGGAGTACTCCTGCAAATAAAACTGATAAATATGAATTTGGGTTCTTCTCTGATAAAAAAATGCAGGTGGGGGAGGAGCTTACTTATGTGGTAAGTTACACTTTTATTAAGCTCGGGGAAATTAAATTGGTTGTTCGCGATAGAAAAGATATAAACGGCCAGTTTTATTATAATACAGTAGCTTACATAAATTCATACAGCGGGATACCGTTTGTAAGCATTCACCAGATATACGAAAGCAGGGTTAATCAGAATTATGCATCTGATTTTTTCAGAGGCGTTGTAAAAACTGATAAATATTCCTCCTATACTGATTATTATTTTGACTATGGAAGCTCGAAGATTAAAATTAAAAAAGGAAAAGTCAGCCCTCATGAAATATGGACTGATTCTACTGCTGTTTTGAAACATATGATGCAGGATGGACTCTCTATATTTTATTATGCAAGAATGAATCTCGGGACAAAGAAAACTGTAAATGTCCCTTGCTTTGTCAATGAAAAATATGAGAATACTAAGATAAATTTTTATACTGAAGTTCAGAAAGCTGAAATAGATGCTGTCGATTATGATGTTTCCTGCCTGAGACTCGACGGAAATATGAACTTTATCAGCATTTATGGCCTGACTGGCTATTTTGAAGGTTGGTTTTCAAATGATGAAGCATCTATACCAATAATCGCCAGGATGAAAGTTTTTTTAGGCGATGTAAAACTTGAATTGATTAAATGGAAAAGGGAAGGATGGAAACCCCCAAAATACAAGAGATAAAACTTTTCCCTTATCGGGAATATTTTCCTGAACTCCATCCCTCCGTATTTCTGGCATCGGGAGTAAAAATTATTGGGAATGTTAAAATTGGGGAATATTCCAGTGTTTGGTATAACTCTGTTATCCGGGGTGATGTCCACTATATAAATATTGGTGCAATGACTAACATCCAGGATTGTTCAATGCTCCATGTCACTAATCAGCGTTTCCCGGTAAATATCGGCGATAAGGTTACTATCGGTCATTCAGTTACTCTGCATGGATGCACTTTGCAGAAACTTTGTTTGATCGGGATGAGGGCTGTAATTCTGGATGGCGCTGTAGTAGAAGAAAACTCAATGGTTGCAGCTGGATCGGTAATTACCCCCGGTTTTATTGTTCCTTCTGGTAAGTTGGTTGCCGGCGTTCCGGGAAGAGTGATTAGAAATCTTTCTGATACTGAGTTGGCAGATTTTGAAAATTCTGCACTGCGTTATAAAAAGTATACTGAAACTACAATTGAATCCTTGAAGAAACATAATTATATCTAATATCCCCTTGCAATTAAATTTTAATTCTTTATTTTTAATCACGTGGTTAAAAACTTACACATAAATTATTCGGGAAAAATTGGTTTTAATAAAAGAATATTTCACAATATTGTGGGCTACCTTCAAAATGAACTCAATTTCGAAATAAATGCAGTTTCTGTTAATTTTGTTTCGGTTAATGAAATAACTTATCTGAATATAAAGTATTTGGGTCATCACAGCTCAACCGACATTATTACATTTAATTATTCGGGAAATAATGAAAAACTTGATGGTGAGTTGTTTATTTCACTGGATGACTGCAGGAACAATGCTCGCTTGTTTGGTGTTAAATTTAATGAAGAGGCTGTAAGATTAGTAATTCACGGATTTTTGCACTTGTTGGGATATAATGATAAAAACAAGTCAGAAAAAAAGAAGATGTTTACTTTACAAGAAAATCTGTTAAATAATTGTAAATTTGTACTATAAATAAATAACTGAATATGGTATCTGAGATAGTTGACATTATTGTTAAGGTGTTTGAAGGAATCAAGAAAGAGAATTCCCTTAAGGATGTTGAGAAATTACTTCTAAAGAGGGATAATTATCACAAAAATCTTGTATCTGCGGCATATAGCTGGATTTATGACAAATCCGTTAGGGATAATCTTCGGATTGATGATAACAACATGGCTGCTGATAGCGGGTTTAGAATATTGTCAAGTGAAGAAAAATTCCTGCTTGGCGATGAAGTAGAAAAATATTTGATGTGTCTTTATAATATTGGTCTATTGAAAAATAATGATATTGAAAAAATAATTGAGCAGGTACAGTTGTTCCCCGAAAACACTCAGGACGTCGATAATATTAAATTACTGATATTATCTCTGTTCTTTGATACTGATAATATATCTACGCCAGGTAGTAGATATATTTTATATTCATCAGATACAGTAAATTAAAAAAGAGTTTTATGAGTAAAAATCTTGTCCTGGTGGAATCACCGGCAAAGGCTAAAACTATTAATAAGTATCTTGGCAAGGACTATCATGTCGAGGCTACTATAGGCCATATAAGGAATTTGCCAAAAACAAAATTGGGCGTTGATGTCGATGATAATTTCAAGGCACAGTACCTGAATATAAGAGGCAAAGGGGATATTATTAAAAAGATTAAGTCTTTAGCCTCAAAAAATAAAAATATCTTTATAGCAACCGATCCTGACCGCGAGGGGGAAGCCATCGCTCAGGATATTGCCGATGTTATAGTTGGACTTGAAGGCCTTAAGATCCACAGGGTACTCTTTAATGAAATTACTAAAACCGGTATAAAAAACGCAATGGCTCATCCGGGGATTATTGACGATGCACTTGTTTCATCTCAGCGTGCAAGGAGAGTGATGGACAGGATTATCGGCTATAAGATTAGTCCTTTCCTCTGGAAAGCTGTTATTGAACAATCAGGCAGTACTTCTCTTTCTGCTGGACGCGTCCAGTCTGTAGCACTTAAACTTATCTGCGACAGGGAAGCCGAAATTGATAAATTCAAAGCAGTTGAGTACTGGTCGATTTGGGGCACCTTTGGAACTGACCGCGGGGAAAGTTTTAAGGCCAAACTTTTCAGCATAAATAAAAAGGATATCAGAACTCTTCCTAAAGCAATTATGTCTGAAGAGGAAATGAATGATTTCCTTAAAGAATATATTGCTCTTAATAACGAGACTATTACTGCTTCCTATTTTAATAAACTTAAAGAGAAGAATAATTTTTATATCTCCAATATTCTGAAAAGAAATATTAAGAGAAATCCACCGGCTCCGTTTATAACAAGTAATCTGCAGGCTGAAGCTTCAAAAAGATTAAGAATGCGCCCCAAGCAGACAATGATGCTGGCTCAGAAATTATATGAGGGTGTGGACCTTGGTAAGGAAGGTACAGTTGGTTTAATTACTTATATGAGAACTGATTCCACAAGAATTAGTGAAGAGTTCGCTGCTGAAACTAAAGAGTTTATTAAGAATAATTATGGAAAAGAATTTCTTCCGGAAGGGTTTAATTCATTTAGTAAGAAAAACGGAATTGCTGTCCAGGATGCTCATGAGGCAATCAGACCTACATCATTAAAGTATACACCTGAGTTTGTAAAACATTCACTTGACAAAAGATCATTTCAACTCTACGAATTAATCTGGAAAAGATACCTTGCTTCTCAGATGAATCCCGCTCTTCTTGAAACCACCCTCATTGAAATCTCTGCAGATGAGTTTTTATTTAAAGCTTTTGGCACTGCTGTTAAATTTAATGGCTTTATGCAGATTTACGAGGAAATTACGGAACAGAAAGATGATGCTGAGGAAAAAGAGGAATATAGAAATAAAACCATTCCGGTTGGATTATCTAAAGATGAAAAACTAAATTTTGATGATCTTCATAAAAATCAGCATTTTACTAAACCTCCGGCAAGGTTTACTGAAAGTACGCTTATTAAAGAGCTTGAGAGTAAAGGGATTGGAAGACCAAGTACATTTTCTTTAATAGTAAGTACGATTCAGGACAGGAAATATGTGGATATGATTGAAAGGAAACTGATTCCTACAAAACTTGGAAAAGCAGTTAGTACAATTCTGGTCAAGAATTTTCCCGGAATCATTAACGAATCATTTACAGCTTCCATGGAAAGTGAATTGGATCAGATTGCTAGAGGAGAAAATGATTATGTTAAGGTTCTTAATGATTTTTATGGACCTTTTAACACTGCTTTGAAACATGTAGAGAAAAATGTTGAGAAGATTATTTGCGAAAAATGCGGTCATGAAATGGTTATTAAGATCGGAAGATTTGGCAAATATCTTGCTTGCTCAAATTTTCCTGAATGCAATAATATTAAATCATTTAAAGACCACTTCATGCAGAATCAGGAACCCGAATATACAGGTGAAATTTGTGAGAAGTGCGGAAGTAGAACTGTTTTCAGAGAAGGAAAATTTGGAAGATTTATCGGCTGTGAAAAATATCCAGAATGTGATTTTGTTAAAAATATTTCACTTGGCATCGATTGTCCGAAGTGTGGTCAAGGATCTGTGGTCGAAAGAAAGACAAAACGAAATAAATTGTTTTACGGGTGCTCAAGATATCCGGAGTGTGATTTTATAAGCTGGTATAAACCTGTGCCGGAACCTTGCCCTAATAAAGATAGCGAATATATGGAACAGAGATTTTCGCAGAAGAAAGGGAAGTATATTAAATGTCCCGTATGTGGAACAGAAATTATTCAAGAAGTAGTTGAAGAACTTGACGAATAATGCTGATTAAGGAAGTTTATTCCGAATATATAAATGAAATAAGAAATATTAAAAGATATTCTCAGAATACTATAATTTCTTATTCCAAAGACCTGAAATGCTTCCTGGATTATTGTACTGAGAATTCCAAAACAGACATATCTAAAATTTCCGAAAAGTTGATTAAATCTTATCTTATGGTTCTAAGTGAATCAGGACTTAAGAAAATATCTGTTTCAAGAAAACTTGCTTCTATAAGAGGATTTTTCAAATTTGCCTATAAATTGAACTATATTGATGTAAATCCTACCGGTTTTATATCTAATCCCAAATCATCCAGGACTCTTCCGGAAATAGCCTCCGAGGAAATAATTATTAATTCTTTGGCAGAAATTGACAAAGATCAAAAAAATGCTAAATTATATAAGGTAATTATTGAATTACTCTACGGATGCGCCCTCCGTGTATCCGAACTTTGCAACCTAAATCTCGGAGATATAAATATCCGTTCTAAAACTGTCCGTATATTAGGCAAAGGCAATAAAGTTAGAATCGTTCCAATAGGGGATAAGTCCATTAATATTCTCCGGGACTATTTAGAAGGGAAAAACCAGAGTTCTAAGGATCCGCTACTTGTAAATGAGAGTGGTAACAGAATTTATCCGCGTATGGTTCGTAGGGTTGTTAATAAATATCTGGCTAAGGTTAGCGATCTGAAGAAAAAAAGCCCACACGTCCTCAGGCATAGCGCTGCTACTCATATGCTGGATAATGGGGCTGATCTTAGGGCTGTTAAGGAGATATTAGGACACGAAAACCTTTCAACTACTCAAATTTATACGCATGTGAGTATAGAAAGATTGAAAACTGCGTATAAAAAAGCTCATCCAAAATCATAACTAAAGGAGGATTTATATGAACATATCAATAACAGCCCGGAAGTTTAAAGCGCATGACACTCTTAAAGAATATATTTCCGGAGAAGTTGCTTCACTTGAAAAATATATAGATAATATTCATAATGTTGATGTTATTTTAAGCTATTTGAATTCTAAAGAAAATATTAAGACTGCAGAAATTATTGTACAGGTGCCTGGTCAGACTTTAACTGCTATAGAACAAACTGATGATTTTAAGAAATCTGTATCTGCTTCCGTTGAAAAACTTTCCCGGCAGCTTCAGAAAGTTAAATCTAAAAAGATAAATCATAAGGCTGTGGAAGCAGAAGATTTTACTCAAATAGACTTAGATACAGATACCAATGATTAAAATAGATCAAAAGGCCGTTTCAAGAAAAGAATCTATTACTGTAGAGTTTCTTTTTAAGAACTCTAAAGATAAATTTAAACTGAGATTGTTATCTGATGAATCCGGCTTTTCAAAAAATATCTATGAACAAAATTTACACAGACCCGGTTTGGCATTAACCGGGTTTGTTGATTTATTCTCGTTCTCGAGAGTACAGATATTCGGTAACACTGAAATGAGCTTTCTGCGACAGCTCCCTGATGATCAGAAAGAAGAAACTCTCAGAAGAATATTTAAGTTTAATATTCCGTGTATTATTCTTACCGATAACAATGTCCCGTTCCCTAAGTTAATTGATCTTGCTAACGAATTCCGTATACCTCTTTTCTCTTCCCCGTTTTCTACAACAAAACTTGTATTCTTGGTAAGTGATTTTTTAGATGATCAGTTTGCACCGAGAGTCTCTATCCATGGATCATTTGTCGATGTATATGGCGCGGGTGTTTTGTTCGTTGGTAAATCAGGTATCGGTAAAAGCGAAGTCACTCTCGATCTGGTTGAAAGGGGACACAGACTTGTTGCTGATGACATTATAATTTTGACTAAAAAAGGAGAGGGGATACTCATAGGTTCCGGTACTAACCTTGCCAAGCACTTTATGGAAATAAGAGGTTTGGGCATAATAGATGTCGAAAGAATGTTTGGAATACGTGCCATCAGATTTCAAAAAAGACTGGAAATTATTGTTGAACTTGAAGTTTGGGACGAAAAGGAAGAATATACCAGGACAGGACTTGATGAAAAATTTATCTCTATTCTGGACGTTGATATTCCTTACGTAAAATTACCTATCTTGCCGGGCAAGAATATTACTGTTATTTCGGAAGTAATCAGTCTTAATTATCTTCTCAAACATTATGGCCATGATGCTTCTAAAATATTTGAACAAAGGCTTAATGACAGGCTAAAAGAGAAGAAAGTTGATGATCTCAGAGGTGTAGACTATTTTGAGCATGATTTTGAGTAAAATAATAATTTGAATACACTTGACTAATTTTCCTTTATTTTTTACATTCCGCAACCATTTATGAAAAAATTATTTTACTTCTCAAAAAGCAGGCTACAATACGTAGAAATAAGGAATTTTAAGTCAAAATTGACTGTTTTTCTAAGTTCTCTGTTAGTTCTGGTGGTTGCTTCTGCAATTAGCGGAATTCTTATATTTCCTTCCGTTTTCAGCTCCAACAATTCTTTGGGCCGTCTAAATGCTGAAAATTCTATTCTTAAGGAAAAATTGGATGGATTAATTAGTAATTATTCCCGGCTTAATAATTCGTTGGATAGTTTGGCAAAAGTGAATAATGATTTGAGAGTGGCTGCAAACCTTCCACCGGTTTCTGAAGATGAACGTAAAGTTGGTGTCGGCGGTGGATATTTTGATAACAGTATTGATTTTTCTAAAAATATAAATTCACGTTTAAAAACAGTAATTAGTTTTGTTGATGAGCTTTCTAGAAAGATTGAATTTGAAAAAGCAAAATATTCTGAAATTACCTCTAAAATGGCTGAAAATAAACAATTATTTGAAGCTATACCTGCAATTAAACCCTGTGTAGGCACTTTAGTGGAACATAGTTTCGGTATGAGACTTCACCCAATTCTGAAAGTTATGAAAATGCATGAAGGAGTTGATATAGTCGCTGATATTGGCACATCGGTTTATGCCACAGGTAAAGGTACAGTCGATTTTATTGGGATTAAAGGGGCGTATGGTCTCTGTGTTGAAATAAACCATGGATTTGGATACACTACTTTATATGGTCATTTGTCATCGATCTCTGTACAAATTGGGCAGAAGGTATCAAGAGGATCGGTTATTGCACAAACAGGCAATTCAGGTCTCTCTACTGGACCTCATTTGCATTATGAGGTTTCCCATGAAGGAATTAAACTCGATCCCACTGGATTCTTTTTTGATGACTTAAACTATTTTGCAGTAAACCATAAAAATTAAATTGGGAGAAAGTATATGATTTGGACCTTGGAGCTTGCTTCTTACCTGGACGATGCACCCTGGCCGGCTACAAAAGAAGAACTTATTGATTATGCTGAAAGGATTGGAGCTCCTTATGAAGTTGTCGAAAACTTGCTTGAACTTGAAGACTCTGAAGAACCATACGAATCTATTGAAGATATTTGGCCTGATTATCCTTCCGATGAGGATTTCTTTTATAATGAAGATGATTTTTAATTATCAGGCGCTTCTTAAGCGCCTTTTTATTTTATGAATAATAACTGGAATGGCATTTTCGGTCAACAGACTGTTCTGGAAATTCTCGATAAGCTAATCGCTTCTAATAATATTCCCCACGCTTTTTTGTTTACTGGCATCAATGGTATCGGAAAGGAATACACTGCTGTAAAATTTACATCAGCATTGAATGAAACTAATATACCTGATTCAAAAAATTTAGATAAAATAATTTCTTCATTTGCCGAACCTTATATAAAATATATTTATCCCTTGCCGAGAGGAAAGAATGAAACAGATGATAATGGACCTTTTGAAAAACTTCCCCTTGATGATCTTGAATCAATACAAGAGGAACTGCAAAAGAAAATAAATAATCCGTATTATAAGCTTTCTATTGAAAAGGCCTATAAAATTAAAGTTAACAGTATACGGGATATTAAAAAATTCCTTTCTATGAATTATAGTGATATTAAATTTAGAACTGTATTAATCTCCGATGCCCATCTTATGAATGAGGAGTCTCAGAATGCATTACTTAAAAATCTGGAAGAACCTCCTGAAGGCGTAATATTTATTTTAGTAACTCCTTATCCTGGACTTTTACGGGAGACTATCAGATCCAGATGCTGGAATCTTAATTTTAAACCGCTGAATAATTATGACCTAAAAAAAATTCTTATTCAATTCTATAGTATAGAAGAAGAATTGGCCGAATCGGTAGCTCCTTTTTCATCAGGTTCCGTTACAAACGCATTGAACCTGATTGAAAATGATTTCAATTTTCTTCTTGAAAAAACCATAGCGATTCTAAGGTATTCATTTGCGAGGAAATATCATTCTGCAATGGACGAAATATCATATTATCTGAAAGAAGATTCTGCTAACCTTCTTAAGATTCTGATTCAGATGATTATTATTTGGCTAAATGATATTCAGAAATATAGAATAGGTAACAAAAGTTTTTTCTTTGACAAGTATAAGGAAACAATAGAGAAATTTAATTCAAAATTTCCGGCCATCGATTTAAATGACACCGTGGCTAAACTGGATTATCTTGGGTCTATAATCCAAAACAACGTGAACTTAAATTTAATTGCCGTAAATATTATATTTGAGCTTTCATCATTAGTTGATAAAAGAGTCAGATTTCAAGTAACTTAAATTCCATGGAAAGATTCAAATGAAAGTGATAGTCTTGTCTCCTAAAATGACTCCTATAGAATCATTTAGCGAAAGATTATTCTTTCTAAGCGAGCCTAAACTTGGGAGCATAGTTATAAAAGCTATCTTGGAAGAATCCCATATCTTCTTTCAAACACCATGAATGGCTATAAAATAGGAAATGATGAATTAATAAATTCTATGATTTTGAATGATTTCTGGGATGTCTAGGATAATATTCATATAGGCAATTGTGCAGAAACCTGTGTTAAAGAAATTAAATTTATAAGGGAAAATATTGATATATATACTATTAACTTTATTAAGAAAACAAGACTAACATAAATAAGTAAAGTGATTAAGTTTGAGATACTTAAAGTGCTTATTAAAGGCAAGTATTGAAACTGATGACGAACCAGCGAAAGTTAATTATGCTAAGATATCTTTATTTAAACCTGCATTTAATAAAAATTGACCATTATGAAATTAATGAAGAGTTTGCAGTTGGTTCACATACTGTCAATAAACTCTAAAATCTTGATGAATCCAAAGTTATTGTAGATGGGGGAGCAAGAACTTTTGGACATCCTATGAAAGCTGACGGAGCACGAATATTGAAAATTCTTATACACAAAATAAATAAACACAATGGTGAATACGGATTGGCAGCTTTATGTATTGGAGACGTGGAAGCAACTGCTCTAATTTTTAAAAACTATCGAAATTAAAGGGTTCAAATGGACATAAAAAATGTTTCAGTAATCGGTGCTGGTACTATGGGCAATGGAATTGCTCATCTTTTTGCAATGAAGGGGTTTAATGTTAGTCTGATTGAGACTTCGGAAAATCTTTTGGAGCACGCTGTTTCCACTATTTCCAGGAATCTTGACCGCCAGATCAAAAAAGCTGCCATTACTGAAAAAGATAAGAATGATATTCTTAATAGAATAAATAAAGTTATTTCAGTAGATAATACTCCTTCAGATTCAGATCTTGTTATTGAAGCAATATTTGAAAATAAGGAAGCTAAGATGGCTGTATTTAATCATTTGAATGGGATCATAAAACCCGATTCAATTTTTGCATCTAATACTTCATCCATTTCAATCACGGAACTTTCCACTTTCTGCAGACCAGATAAATTTATTGGAATGCACTTTATGAATCCTGTTCCTGTTATGAGCTTGGTAGAAATAATTCGTGGTTATTCAACTAGCGATAATACATATACTGAAATAAGGGATTTATCACTAAAATTGGATAAGGTTCCGGTTGAGGTATTTGATTACCCGGGATTTATATCTAACAGGATTCTTATGCCGATGATCAATGAGGCAATCTTTGCTTTGATGGAAGGCGTAGCTTCTAAAGAAGATATCGACACGGTAATGAAGTTGGGGATGAATCATCCCATGGGTCCATTAACACTTGCAGATTTTATTGGTCTTGATGTGTGCCTGGCTATTATGGAAGTTCTCTATATGGGATATAATGATTCCAAATACAGACCATGTCCTTTATTAAAGAAAATGGTAGCCGCAAATAAACTAGGACGTAAAACTGGGGAAGGATTTTTTAAGTATTAGGGCTGATTGTTAGAGTAATTGGAAAATGGATTATTAAAGAGTCCTATAATGTATATTATGTAAACTTGACACTTCCATTATTAAATCTTATTAGCTATTAAAACCTGGGCTTTTCTACCTCCCTTTTGTGAATATATCCTAATTCTTTTTCGTATGGCTATATATCAAAAATAGCTTTAACAAATTGCTCCGGGTTAAATGTCTGAAGATCATCTATTCCTTCACCGATTCCGATATACTTTACGGGGATTTTCTGCTTAGCGCTTATTTGGAATACAACACCACCTTTGGCTGTGCCATCAAGTTTTGTAACGATCAAACCTGTTATATCGGTTACTTTGGAAAACTCCGTAGCCTGAACAAGAGCATTTTGTCCGGTATTACCATCCAGAACAAGAAAGGTCTCATTAGGAGCATTGGGGAGCACCTTGTTGATCACTCTTTTAATTTTGCTAAGCTCCTCCATCAAGTATGATTTATTATGTAGTCGTCCGGCAGTATCAATCAAAACTATATCATATTTTTCTTTTATAGCCTTTCTGATGGTATCAAATGCAACTGATGAGGGATCGGTACCTTGTTTCTTCTGCATTATCTCAACACCTGCTCTTTGAGCCCAAATGTCAAGTTGTTCATTCGCTGCAGCTCTGAAAGTATCAGCTGATCCAATTATAACTTTAAGTCCCGCTTTTTTATAATTATGAGCTAACTTGCCTATTGTTGTAGTCTTCCCTACTCCATTTATTCCCACAACCAGAATAATATATGGTTTGGATTTATTTATTTTTTCTTCCTCACCATCAATCTGCATATAATCAAAAATAGATATTAATTCCTTTTTCACTGTTCCCAAAATATTTAATCCAGAACGGTCTTTATCCGATTTAAGGCTTATCTTGGTCCTTTCAATTATATTGGTCGCTGTATCATAGCCAATATCGGAAGTAATCAGAATTTCTTCTATTTCATCGAGTGTCTTATCATCAATTACTGCTTTTCCACTTATAGTTTCAGTGATAGTATTGACAATTTTATCCCTGGTTTTTGTAAGACCTTCTTTTAGTTTGGAAAAATTGAAATTATTAAACATAACCATTCTAAATATCCTTTTTTTCTAAGTTATGCATTAAATCTTTAATGATATCATGCTTTGGCCTAACCTTTAGGAATTCCACAGCCCTAATTGTATAGCCCACAAATGATGCAATTATTAGTAAAATACTTATAGCATAAACAACCTTGAAATAAAATGCACTTTTAAAATTGAGTAATATTAATAATATCACTATCCCGATAGTCAGTACTGTAATTTTTCCTAGCATATTTGATGGCAATACTCTCTTTATTTTTCTTGTTAACCATATTCCACCGAGGAATATCAACACATCTCTGCCGATTATCAAAAAGAAATAATATCCGGGGATTTCATGTATTAAAAAAAGTTTTGTAACAATCAGTCCTATGCAAACTTTATCTGCAAGCGGATCGATTATTTTGCCAAATTCAGTAACCTGGTTCATTTTTCGAGCCAGGTATCCGTCCATTATATCAGTAAAGGAAGCAAATAATACAAGCCCAAAGAGCATGTATCTGAAATCCGGAGAATTAAAATGATCAAGCATTATCCAGAACGGAAATGCCAGCAGAAGCCTTAATAGACTGAGATAGTTAGAAACGGTATTAATTTCCTTAAATTTTATCATTCCTGTACAACAGCAAATTTTCCTATCTTTTCTTCAACTTCATTGTTTGAAGCATCAAGTCTGACAATCCTGTATATATAAATTCCACTACTAATCGGCACATTATTTTTATCTCTTAAGTCATAATCAACGCCACCTGTTCCACTATTCTCATCAATCTCCTTTACTTTAATACCGCTAAGTGTAAAAATAACAATTTTAGCTCTTTGCGGCAGATTAGCAAATGTAATTTTTCCTGTACCGCTCTTTAATCTGGCCGGGCTGGGATAAACATATACAGATGACAGATCCTGTGTAATACTTGTAAGTATTAAAAAACTTCCGGCACTGGAATTTATTTTAATGTTTCCTGAGGCAGCAGATGACATCACATTCGTAATTTTCAAAGTATACTCCCTCCCTACCGAACCCACAGGCTTTCCTTTCAGGTTAATATAAACTGATTTAATGTCCGATGGATCGGGATTAATTTTATCTATAGTATTATTCGGTTGGAAAGTATAGTTGTCTATATCTACAGCCGAATTCAAATCAACCTCAAGGTTAAATGTGATTTTCACCTTGTATGGTGAAATAATCTGATAAGATGAAATAAAAAATTCATTAGCAGTATAGAGAGAATCTACATTAAATGGTATAGCATCTTGTGGAACTGGAGATCCGTAATGGTCTGTCAGGAATTTAACAAAAAGAGTATCAGAACCTGTCGGTAATCTGTCTTTAAATGTCAGAAGATAAGAATACTGACTTAATGGCGATATTGAATTCGGATAAACTGATCCCGATAAACTGAATGACTGCAGGTTATCTATTTTATTATTTATTTGATCAGAAAGATTAACAATAACAGTGTTGGCACTTCTACTTGTTACTGATATTACTTTAGCAGGTGTATGGGAAAAAATTGCCAGTACAGATGATATATCCGATACTGGAAACTGCTTTGTGTTGTCAACCGATTGAAGTGAGAAATAATAATTCCCTTTCCCGGCTACTTGTATTGTATCATAGTTCCGTGTTGAAACAGAATCAATCTTCAAAAGATGGTCTTTATCCGTTCCACGATAAATGTAATAAGATGTGCCGTTACCCTCCCAGGTTAAATAAATATGAGAAGAATCGATACTGTATCCCGATAAATTATATGGTGTACTTGCTTTATTTGAAGAAGCAAATTCATAAAAATTTATTCCGCTGCTTGTAGGGAAACCGACTTCTTTAACATTATTGTGATTAAGATCGCCGACAAAGATGGAATTGGAATTAATATTCTCTTTATATGAAATAATTTTAGTAGTGTTCTGATCATATTTAAAAATATAAGAATACGGAAACATGAATAAAATAAGTTCATCTTTGCCATCATTATCAATATCTGCAAATCGTATACTGTTGTCAGTCTGCTGGAAAGCGCCCTGAAAATCATAAGTGGGATCAATGAAGGCCTGATCATAAATTGTATTTAATGAATCACCTATAAAATTAAAAACTAATAACCTGTAAAATGGAGCAACATCGATAGCATCAATAGAATGTAAAAGAACAGCCATAACATTTTTACCAGTACCAATATAATTCCCTGCTGTCAGGTAAGAGGAAGAGCTTAGAAACCCCGTTTGAATAACTTTGTCCTTCTGGTAATTATTCGAACCTGATATATTATAATCAAATAAATCTCCCTCTTTATCAACCATCCATATTTGGTTCTTGCCGGTTCCAAACATATCAGCAATTACTGCATTTGGAGAATCAAGTAAATTACCGTAGACTCCATTTGGACTGAAGTTTACTAATGTATCAGCACTGTTCAGATTTAAATTACTATCAACTTTCCATATAGCAAATGAAGTATCGCTAACAATTGCCATGACTTCAGTTATCCCGTCACCATCAATATCCTTTGCCAGTACCGGCCAGAATATATGGGTAGTATCGGCAAATTTTAAAACCAGATCATGTGAGTTTACAGCATCCTGTTCGAAAATATATCCTTTATAAATAAAAAATGTCAATAGGTCTTTTTTACCATTGTTATTAAAATCTCCGTAATCTTTTATATACTGATTATTTAAAGAATCAATTCTGAATAGTTTGTTATTATTAAGTTCGTAAATGTATGTAATGCCTGAATTAGAATATTCTCTTATCGCAACTTCATTTGAATCTGATGATGTTAAATTGAGAGGATCTTGAAAAATGTCACCAGAAGGTAAGCTGTAAGGAAGTTCTGTAACTGAAACCGGGCTCATATTAAGATTTGTATTAAATTTAAAATATGAATTACCATTTTTTATTATAGTAGTTTTTCCAACCAAATTCTGCACTTCAAAATAAACTTCATAATTCGTATTCTGAGTAATCAGTTCCTTTGGAATAAAGCCATAACTTAAGTTCTGAATAAACTGGTTATTTGTATTAAATCCGTCAAGAGTTACATATCGGAATTGCGTTTCTCCTATAATTCTGAAATACATCCGGGCAACACTAGGCTGGTTTGCATACATAGCAGCTAATATTGTATTTCTATCGCCATAGAATGCAGGACCGGCTGAAATTATATCAACTTGAGGTGCAGATCGCATTACATAGAAATTGACTCTTTCTTCAAGAGTATTACCATTAATAAGATGAACAACTAATCTTAAATTATAAACTGTATCCGGTAAAGAAGAAAGAGACAGCTTATATATATCTTTATTTGAAAACTGGTATTTTTGGTTTAAGAAAAGAGTAGTCCAATTGGAAGGATTTATACCTGTTCCATAATAAAGATCACACGATTGAAAGTATGCTGACATCACTGTAGCATTAATATCAAGTGTATCCTGATCGGTCGCATAATCTTGTTTGGGAGTGTTGAATTTAATAATAGATGCTGCCGGAATGCTTAATGCACGATATAAATTCAATCTTCCAGCTCCGCTATGAATATCCCATCCAGGATCCCCTATATCGTCACAGGTTGATTTAATTATCTGTTTAACTTCCTCATTAGTAAAATTTCCGATGGATAACAAGAGTGCTGCTGTAGCAGAAACGAATGGAGCTGAAGCTGATGTTCCGCTTACTTCAGCATAACTGCCATCTTTACTTGTTGTTAAAATCGAAGATCCGGGAGCAACAAGATCCAGTGTAGAACCATAATTGGAACTTGAAGCCACATAATCCTCCTGTGTGGAATTTCCTACGCAAATAACCTCAGAATATCCTGATGGATAATGCGGCTGATCAGAACCTGAATTTCCCGAACTTGCAACCAATACGATATTCTGGGAATAAGCATATCTGATCACATCTCTTAGTACATAGGAAAATGAATCATCTCCGAAACTCATGTTTATTACTTTACACTTCATAAGCACAGCATATAAAATAGCAGCGGCTACATCATCCTCCCCTCCGTTACCGGTTGGATCAAAAGCGCGGATATTCAGTACTTTTATTTTAGGAGCAACGCCGGCAATTCCGAAACCATTATTTGTCTCTGCGGCGGCAATGCCGGCAATGTAAGTTCCATGTCCAAAATCATCCCATGGATCATTATCCCATCCTAAATAATCGCCTCCTGTTGAGTCATATGGATAGCCGACTCTGTCAACAAAATCCCATCCCATATAATCATCGATGAATCCATTACCATCATCATCAATACCATTGGTTCGTTTATCTCTTCCCTGAGAATCGGTTCCCATTTCTTCCGAATTAAATTTTATTTTATTCTTAAGGTCCGGATGAAGGTAATCTATTCCAGTATCAACAATTCCAAGCAGGACAGTATCAGATCCCTGGGTTATATTCCATGCATCAAAAGCATCTATCTTTGACAAAGCCCATTGTTGACTTACTAAACTGTCATTAGGTATATAGTCAACATGATAAATATGAGCCGGTTCAATGTATTCAATGTCAGGGTCTCCTGCTGCCATCTGTAGTACAGAATTACTGTCTGTAATATTATTGAAAGACAGCTTAACTATTCTTGAGAGAGGTTCAATATTTTTACCGAAGCTTCTTGCAAAATATTGAACATTATAATCTGAATTCTGTACCGTTTTAAGTAAGCTTGCCGTTTTAAAGATCTGTTTTGTTGATATCCTGTTCAATATATCAGTTTGGGAAACATTACTCTTATATTTGATGAAATATATTTGCTGTGAGAAAGTATTTATTGAAAAGAAAAATAAATAAAGAGTAATGAGAATTCTAAAGCTCATAATTATCCTTTACATGTTTTGTGAAATTGGAATTATGTGCTGATCCAAAACCAATATAAAGATATTCAGATCTGTGTATCTTATATTTCATTATATGATAATAATTTACGAAGAAATTAAAAATAATTAAGAAAAGTCTCTATAAAAAATAAACCCACGCTTATTCTTATAAAAGGTACTATTTTAGTGTAAAGTATACTGCTCCGCTACATAAGATATCGATATAATACATCAATAAAATAGTATCATAGGAATTAGCTAAGGATTAGTCAAATCTTTTTACTAAAGTAAAATTTCATGACATAAAAAAAAGCCTTATAGAAAGGCTTATAAGTCGGAACGGCGGGATTTGAACCCGCGACCCCCTGAACCCCATTCAGGTTAGAGGGCTTAAACAGCATAAAAAGGGACTTTTTCTCTCGATTTAGTCCCTTTTTTACCCATGCTCCAGTCATTTTCTATGAAACTCTATGGAAAAATCTATGGAAATTTTAATGTTAAAGCATACTGCCTTCACCTAACTGATTTTCCCTATCATCATCCTTCTGTATTTGACTGAATAATGTACCCATCTTTTGTAACGGTACACCTAATAACTCATCTGGTGCTGTCATAGGATTAGTTATTGATCGGTTAATCTGTTTAGTCAATCTACCAAAAGGTATCATTGTAGCTAACATGGAGTTGAATCCATCATAATTACCCATAGCTAATGCCATGAATGATGTAAAGTATCTACTACTTACAGGCAATAGAGGCTGTAGTATGTTAGCTGGATAAGGAAGTATGCTATAAAATGCTTTCCTTTTCTTTTTATCATCACCGAATAAGAACTCAGTCATAGGAAGTATCTGCTGATAAGGACTTGCTACTGACGTTGCAAATATACTCATTGGAATCATAGAAGCCATAATAATCATAAAAGTATCTATCGTTACCATCCTTTGAAATCTCTGGTATTCTTTAGTATAAGGTTTCATTCCCTGGTCCAATGCCATATCAGTGATGTTCTTCCTGAATTTGATATTGTTAAATGCGTGAACCTGGAACCTGGAGAATATTTTACCCAGAGAAGTAGCCATAAATGCTGGTCTACTTGCCGAGTTAAATATAAACTGACTGTTCTCAACTGACTTGTTAGCTATCTGAATTATTATTGGATCCTTGTAATCGAAGTCTCTCTTAGTAACCTCGAAGGATTCTTTAGCATTGATATAAGCTGACAACCAGGCTTTACGTCTTGCATACCTCTCCCCTTTTCTCATAAACCATCCAGCTTTCTCTGCTATGTCATTTGCTATACCATGTTTCTTAGCTATCTGAAAGAAACTTGTATCATCATTTAACTGATTCTTTTTGACAGCAGATAGTAGATCCACAAAGAAGTCCTGGAACTTCTGGTCTTTATAATTACCCAGGGAGAACATATCTTTGAAGTATGAATCCAGTCCACCATGTTCATCTACAAAAGCATGAACCTTCTCCATTGAATCCCATTCAGGATTGATATTTCTGAAATAGTTAATATCTCCAGCTTTCCTGAACGAATCAAAACCATCATTGATAATAGCATTTGCGTGCATACCTACTATCAAGTGAGCCATTGTTTTAGGTGTCGATAACATAGTAATCATTTCCACCTTCGCTTCCAGCTTACTAAAAGCTGACAATTTAGATGAGAACAGTCTCTTACCGACTTCTGAATCCACTGGAATATTGAAAGTGATTTTATCTGGAGATACACCTTGATCTATTTGTTCATTTATCTTTTCCTGAACTGCATCCCATACCTTGTCACCTTCCCTGACAATAGCCATCTTAGGAGTACCATCAGCGTTGAGTCTTGCTACACCCTCTGAATTATAAGAAGGTTCCTCTACTGGACCATGTTCAGCTTTCAACTTCTCCATAAACCTTGCATCAACTTTAATGTCCAGGTTGAAGAATTTCTTTAGCTGTTTAGTAACTCTATGTCCGAACTCATCTGATTGCCAGTAGAACGGAGTACCTTTGATTTTGTATGATCTATCATTTAGTATTTCTTCTGGGAAGTATGAAGGTCTACCCAGTACATTATTCTTATAAATATCCATGTACTTCATCATTTGCGGAGTCTGTTCACCAAATCCTTTATTCTCCTCTACGAGATCCATTAACCTTCTGTTATGCAAAGCTGTTAAGGTTCTCCAATAGCTACTTGCTATTTTAGTTAAGTAATCTAACCGTACATCATTACTCTTTGACCAGCCAGGTAAAGGTTCAATAGAACGATTCTTACCGTAACTCGGAGTCCCTCTCCCTTCGTTCAATGCCATTCTACCATCCTGTAAACCTTGTACTACTGATTCTAAACTACCACCTGTAGTAGATAGATCTCCACTCTGCTCCAATTCAGTTCTAAGGATAATGTCCTGTGCTTTCTTAACACCATAGATATGAGCTTCTGCTATATCCATTTTCTGAGCTTCTTTAATCAGGTTAAAGTCCATGCCTGTATGATGCCAGTATTCACTACCCATATTCTTAACGAAACTATAATTCAGATAATCGAATGGTTTGAATGTTGTAGTGTACTTCTTACCATTCTCATCTATGTCTGTACCTTCTATAGTATGATCCTTCATGGTATTAAGTAGATCTTCCTGGAACATAATATCAGCTAACCGATATGCTTCTTTGTTAACATCTTTCAGTACCCTGGTTTTATCTTCAAAGGCAATCTTCCTCAGTTCATT
>JARLHC010000014.1 GCA_031292455.1 Ignavibacteriaceae bacterium | reverse complement strand
CTTCACCAGCAAAAAGTTTGGCACCCTGCTCAACTGAGTTAAATTTGAATGTTGAGGTTTGATAGATTGGAGGGATTACTGCACCGAATTCATTCTCTGCTATACCGGAATGAACACATTTTGTATCAAATGACAGATCACTATTTTTCATATGCTTATACTTTATAAAATATTTATTAAAATTAATTAAACTCTGATCAGATTATTAATCAGTTTACCGAGCCAAAGGTTAATTGAATAAAGAATCTTATTCTAAAGAAAGATTCACCAGTTGTGAAGAAACTCCGGTTAGAACTTCTACTTTTCTTGCAAGTTCTTTTTTCTGTTCATCAGTTCCGTACAATTCCAATATTATAAGTCCTTCATTGGAACAATTTTCCATGATTCCGTCATGAATTCCAAGTCTAGTTTTAATAATACATCCCCAAGCAGTTAATACCTGCTGCACTTTTACTGCTGTTTCCTTTCTTTTTCCGACTAAGATTACAAGAAGTGTTTTGGCCATGAGTATACCTCAAATATTTGATGCTTAAAAATAATTAAATTAATTTTAAGTCTCCTTTTTATTTAAAAACATTTATATTGATTTTTCACATTAATCATATGTTGTGAGTTCTTAAATACTTATAACCATTTATCAAGGACCTGATTTCAACTTATGAAAATTGCTTTTATCGCTTCAGAGGCTGTCCCTTTTGTAAAAACAGGAGGCCTGGCTGATGTTGCAGGTGTTTTACCCAAGGCTTTGGAAAAATTAGGCTGTGAGGTTAAGGTTTATATTCCAAAGTACTCTATTATTGATGAAAGCCAATTTAACCTTCTTTACAGGCAAGATATTGGAGAAATAAAAATAAAAGTTGCTGATAAAATAAGGATTATTAAGCTTTATCAGGGGAAACTTCCCAATTCAAATGTTACCGTGATTTTTATTGATTGTCCGTGGTATTTCCATCGGGAATCTGTCTATACAAACGATCCAGATGAGGATGAACGATTCATCCTTTTCTGTAGAGGTGCCATTGAAGCAATGCGTATGGAAAAATGGTCCCCTGATATTATTCACTGCAATGACTGGCAGACTGGGCTTATCCCCCTCTATATTAAGGATAACTTTAGAAAGGATCCGATTTTTGTAAGGACAAAAACTCTTCTCTCTATTCATAATATTGGTTATCAGGGGAGATTTCCGAGAGAGTCTCTTGATAAAGCTGATTTAAACCAAACATATTACTTCAGTGAAGGTCCGGTTGAGATTAATGATTCTTTCTCCTTTCTTAAAACCGGGATTTGGTTCGCAGATATTATTACTACAGTAAGTGAAACCTACGCCAGGGAAATTCTTACTTCGGAGTATGGGAAGGGTCTTGAAAATGCTCTAATTTTACGTCGTGATTCTCTGTATGGAATTTTAAATGGTGTCGATTATAATTATTGGGATCCTGCTATTGATAATTACCTGCCGTTCCATTACTCAGGCAAAGACCTCTCCGGCAAATTGAAGGATAAAGAATACCTGCTTAATCATTTTAATCTGAAATTTGATGTGAATGTTCCTCTTATTGGAATAATATCAAGGCTAGTTGATCAGAAGGGGTTCGATATATTTTCAGATGCACTTCCCGAACTTATTAAATTAAATGCTCAATGGGTTATTATTGGAAATGGGGAACCCAGATACGAAAATATTTTTAGATCATTAACATTAAAATATCCGGATAAAGTAGCTTCTTTTATTGGTTTTAGCATAGAGCTATCTCATTTGGTTGAAGCAGGTTCCGATATATTTTTAATGCCTTCGCATTATGAACCTTGCGGCCTAACCCAGATTTACAGCCTTAAATATGGGACAGTCCCAATAGTTAGAAAAACAGGGGGCCTGGCTGATACTGTTCAGGATTGGGATGAATTGCAGTATCAGGGATTTGATACCGGGAATGGTTTCTCTTTTAATGATTATTCCGGTTATGCTCTCTTCTCGTCTGTAAAAAGGGCAATTGACACTTTCCCCCATAAAGATACCTGGAATAAGATCAGGCAGAACGGAATGATCAAGGATTTTTCGTGGGATAAATCAGCCCGAAAGTATGTTAGCCTTTATGAAAATTTAATCTCTAAGCAGAATTAAAAATCAAGCTGAGTCAATTTATTGATGAAATAAGTTTGAAATTAGAAATAATAGCCGATAGAGAAATAAAACAGAACATCTCCCCAGCTTATGGGACTACCGGGTAAATTTTTCGTAAATAAGAAACTTCGTCCAACTGCAAAATCAGCTGGTCCTATTGGGGTATCAAAGGATAATGATGTCCCGATTCCATGCCTAAGATCTTTAAACCTTATATCATTCTGAAATTCCCAAACAGACCCAAGATCATATCTTAATTTGAAATAAGTACTGAAGAAAATTATAAATGGGAATTTATATCTGTACTCTAAAGAAGCCAAAAAGATCTGTCGCCCCCTGAATTCATTTTCCCTCATGCCAAAAAAAGTGTTCTGCCCCCCTAAAGAATAAAGGTCGTTATATGGTAATGTTTTATCAGCAAATCCCATCATGAGCCTAGGCGAAAATGTGTGTCCCCCTTTAAATGAAAAATAATTTTTATAATCAAACCCGATATTAAGAAATCCTACTTCTCCTCCAAGGATTGTCTGCGCTGTTTCATACGATCCATAGAAATAAATTCCTTTTTCCGGATATGGATATTTATCCTGTGTGTCAATAGTTGAACTTACTTTAATACTGACAACTTCTACCTTGGATTGATTAAATAAGTTATTCTGGATGTTTCGGATTTCTTCAATCTGGTATTTCCCTGTTACGATAAGATTTCCAAATCTCTGTACTTGAGAACCAAGGGAAATGGACCCGCCGTAATTAAGCTGTCTGTACTCTCCTATTATTGAGCTTGAAAAACTTCTGTCTGATAACGTCGAATTTTCCTTATACATATAATAATCATCTGACTTATAATATGCATTGAGTTTATAAGTAAGATAGGTATTAAAAATCCTGTTCGACTTATGTTCAAGTATATATGCCAGGTTCCTTGTCCCGCCGTAAAAGAGAAACCCTACTTCGGTTCCAGTGCCAAAAAGGTTTTCATCTCTTAAATCAATACTTATCTGTGCCTTTCTTTCATCATCTGTCCTGAACCCAAACCTTATCAGACTTGATACTTTTTCCACTACCTTCAAAACAATAATATTCTTCTCATTAACTTTCTTAACTGTTACATCAAAATCTTCAAAGAGATTCGTACTTCTTAAATTAGTCAGACCCCGTTGTATATCATTATAATAGAAATAATCTCCAATCCGTAAAGGAAACTCGCGCATAATTACACTTGAATTTGTACTGTTATTTCCTATGATCTTGATCTCTGAAATTACTCCTTCATTAAATTTTAAGAATACATTCCCTTCGTTTTCATCAAATGAAATGCTGTCTAATTCTGCAAGTGAGTACCCTTCCGACCTGTATATATTTAATACTTCAATTATCCCCCCAGATAGTTTCTTTGCATTATATGGTTTATTTAACAAATGCATAAGGCTCGAATCTACCCTTGATTGACTTATAAGACTAATACCCGTACAATTAATTCTTCTTACCAGCGGATTATATGCTTTTATAAATTTAATTGTTGAATATCCGCTGTACTCTTTTATTTCTGCCTTTATATCCTTGTATTCTCCGGAATTAAAAAGATTATTTAAATCAACTAAAACTTCATAACTAGAAACTGAGTCTTCCATTGAATATCTCTGAAATATCTCCTTTTCACCTCCATTAATATCGGTAGATGGTTTAACGTTTTTGATATAAAATTCTTTTTCATTAAACCTTTTGTAGTACAAAGAATCAATTTTCCCCTTTAAGCTTTTTATTAATGGTAGTGTTGATTGATATCCCTCATCAACAAGCGAATCGAGATTAGTAAAATCATTAGAAGTTTTATTTAACTTTGGATTAATAATAAAGTTAGCAATTTTTATTTGATCTTCATTAATAAGCTTCATTGGTATACTAACTATCTGATCGGCAATTTGCCATGGATATTGCAATTCGTCCGATGTGCGTAGTGCGCTAGTCGTGTTTATAGCAATAGTATAATCGCTCATTTGGGAGGCAATTTGAGAGGGAATATTGGCAATAAGTCCCCCATCGACAAGAGTTAGTGAATCCATTTTAACCGGGGGAAGTAGAAAAGAAACGCTTGAACTTGCTCTCATCGCTTCGCTTAATGATCCTTTATTAAATATAACCGAGTTGCCAGTAACAAGATCTGTACACACAGCGGCGAAATTATATTTTAATTTGTCAAAACCATCATACGTGTGAATAGGGGCTTGAATTGACAGGAGATTTAAGTAGTTAGCAAGTTTCTCCCCCGTATAAATCGAATTGGGTATAATAGGTGTAAGTCCCTTTAGGCGTAGAGAAAAAATAGCTTTATCTTCTGTGATTTTCTGATCTACAAATAATTCTCTTCGGTTGGTTTCCCTGTCAAGTGAAAGAAGATTATCCCAATCAGTATTGGCTATTATTGAATCAAGATTCTTGGCTGAGTATCCGGAAGCATACAACCCGCCGATAACACTTCCCATACTTGTCCCAATAATTATATCAAATGGAATGGCGAATTCTTCAAATGCTCTCAGCACTCCGATCTGAGCTATTCCTCTGGCTCCTCCACCACTTAATGCCAAAGCAATGGTAGGTCTATCAAATGAAACTTTCTCAATTAAATTAAATGGAAGTTGATGATCTTTATACTGAATTGACAGGATTTTTGTTGTCTGTGGATAATATAATGAAGATAACAATATCAGAAAGAAGAATATTTTTATAATTATCTTCATAAATTAAAATGAATTTACCGGCAGAATAATATGCCGGCAGGATTCCATTACATTATTTCTTTCTCTTCTGCTGAGCTTTGGCATTCTGCTCTGCTGTTTCCATTATCTTTTGCATAAAACCCTTCGATTTCTTGGGGTTCGCGACTGGTACCAGTTCCATTCCATCATGTTTATTATTAACATAATATTGCTGTACAATTGAGAAAAGATTAAACATAAAATAATAAAGATTTAGTCCTGATGGAAAACTCATAAACATTAAAGTCAGGAATATCGGCATAAGATAAATCATCGCCTGTTGCTTGGGATCCTTAACAGTCATTTTTTGCTGAACAAAAGTAGTAATTCCCATTAATACCGCAAGTCCACTTATCTTATCTATTCCAATCATGGGTAGTTTAAATGGTAATGCCAACACGATATCAGGACGTGAAAGGTCATGTATCCATAACATAAATGGCTGCTGACGTAATTCAACAGCTACCTGGAACAGGCCCCACATAGCTATAAAAATAGGCATTTGCAATAGAAGCGGAAGACATCCACCCGCAGGATTAATTCCATATATCCTATAGAGATTCATAGTTTCTTTCTGGACCTTTGTCGGGTCATCTTTAAATTTTTCTTTTATTTCATTTATTTTAGGAGCTAACAGCTGCATCTTTTTCATCGACTGCATGCTACTTTTTGTAAGCGGATATAAAACAAACTTGATAATTAAAGAAAATAGAATTATTACAAACCCATAATTGGGAATAAAAGAATGAAGGAAATTAAATAAGGGGAGAAGTACATATTCTGCAATGGGTCTTATGATAAATTTCAATCCGAAAAAGCTTCCAAACTCTACAATCTTCTCCATATGAGAATTATAGGTTTTTAATATATCATAATTCACTGGTCCTAAATAAAGATTAAAAGATCTTTTTTCATATTGATTGTTCCTGAATGGAACAGTTAACCGGACATCATAGTACTCCTTTAGTCCATCCTCTCTGGATATTCTTGTACCTTTAAAATATGCCTCTTCAACTTCCAAAGGGTTTTGAGGTACAATAATTATTGTAAAGTATTTGTCTCTTATAGCTGCCCACTCAACTTTACCGTTAAACCCCTTTTCAATCTGCTTCCCGATATCCGAGGCTTTTACGATTACATGCTCATCTCCGTAATATAAACTAGCATTAGACTGGTTAGCTTCATCTACCGAATTCTCTTCAACAAAATTAATGCCATGTGACCAGACCAAATCATAAGAATTATTGCTTATAAGGGAATTCATTCCCGACAATTCTATGTCATTTCCGATATTATATTTATCACCGTAAAAAGTAAATTTCTTATTTATGAATTTGCCGCTCGATAAATTTAATTGGAAGTTAATTTGTAAACTGTCTTTTCCTGATACCCGGTAATATGACTTATCAGCATCTGTACTGAAATCGAGAGATGAAGTATTTATTACCTTGCCGTCTGCTGAAACAAAAGCGAGGTCATATGTTCCGCCTCTTGTATAATTAATTAGCTGTACTTTGGTTTTATATATATCCGAACTGGAATCCTTAATTGAATACCAATTATTAAATTTCTTTAAATAAGCTTTTCTTAAATTTCCTCCCTTAGTGGAGAACTCCAGAAGTAAATCATCGCTTTCAATTGTAATAATCTTCTCTTGCTTGGGTTGTATTGTAAAGTATTTTCCGAACTTCAGGCTGTCGCTTTGTTGGCCGGGATTATTAACGCTATCAGTTTCTTCAATAACTGGCGGAATAATTTTATTTTCTTTCTTTACTAACGAAGAATCTTGCTTTGAAGGAACTTGTTTTACTGGTTCAGGAGTACTTAAATAAAGCCACAGGACAAATACTGCGCCTATAAGAATAAATGCTATGGTTGTTTGTTTATCCATTTATAATTCCATTATTTAACTGGATCGAATCCGCCCTTATTGAACGGGTTACACCTTAAGATACGCCAGGCTAATTTTATCGTTCCTTTGATTATGCCGTATTTAGTAAAAGCCTGAACGGCATATTCAGAACAAGTGGGATAGAATCTACAAGTTGGTGGAAAAAGAGATGAGATGATTTTTTGATATATTTTTATGAGAAAAACTGCTCCTCTCCACATTATACATTCATGCTTATCCTGGACATTATATCTATAACGTCGGGCATTATATCTTTCAGGCTTATATTTTTGTTATTTCTCATATTTAGGGAATAAGGAGAAAAGATAATTCGTATAAACAGACTAAGATTTTCAGTTCTATTTAATAAAATGTCTTTATTTAATCTATATGATTCTCTTAAAAGCCGCTTTACCCTGTTTCTCCAATATGCTTTTCCGGATTTATGACTGACTGCAACTGCTACCTTTACTCCAGAATTAATAGAAATTTTATCTATTAGATAAACAGCTTTAATTGTTTTTGTTGAGGAATATAATATAATGCCTTTTGAAAATAGTTCTTCAATATCTTTTCTGCCCTTAAGTTTTTCATCTGCAGAAAGACCAAACTTTTTCAAGCGGCTTATTTCTCATCGCTAACTGTTAATTTTTTTCTACCTTTGGCTCTTCTTCTGGAAAGAACTTGTCTGCCACTTCTCGAGCTCATTCTTTCTCTGAATCCATGTTTATTCTTTCTTTTTCTATTACTCGGTTGAAAGGTCCTTTTCATTCTTAACTCCTAATTTCAAAAAGATTTTAAACATAAGGATATGACATTTAATTTACAAGTCTTTTCTATCTTCTATATGATAATATATTGTCATTACCAATATATATATTTTAAAATGTTTAAAGAATTAATTTGCTCTGTGGATGTTTCCTTACTATTTTTTCGGGCGATTAAACCCGCTTTCATGGTGTTCATTTGTTGTGGATAACTTTTATTCGTGAAAATGTTTCACAAATCACTAAATAAGTAATTTGTCCTCCGTTAATTAAACGAATGTGATCATGATTAAAATAAATGTCGCTAACTATATTAAATAAAATAAGTTAATGGCCCCTGTTTAATGTTAATAACTTGTGCGTATATAATTTAAGAGATCTTCGATATCCTTTATTTAATATAAATTTCAAATTTTTTTCTATTTTCAATTGTGGATAACTACTTAACAACCAATAATTCATTTGTAATCAAAGAATTCTCCAGTGATTTAACTTCAACTTGGAAAGAATGCCTCCGGGTTATTAAGGATAATGTTACCCAGATGACATATAATACATGGTTTTTACCAATAAAACCATTAGAGATATCTGATTCCACATTAAAAGTACAATTACCAAGTCAATTCTTTTGGGAATGGATCGATGAGCATTTTAACACTCTGATCAGTAAGACAATACATGAGGTCATGGGCCCCAACGCTAAACTTGCTTATATAATTTCAGAGGAAAAAGAGACGTTTGATAAGCTCTCTTTAATTAAAAAAGATCCGACTTCTCCTAATTCTGTATTAATTTCTTCGAAGCCTAAACAGGATTTTGAGACTTTTCTTAATCCCCGTTATAAATTTGAAAATTTTATTAAAGGAGATGGAAATCAGCTTGCTCGGGCAGCAGCAGGTGCTATAAGTGATAATCCAGGAGGAACTTCTTTTAATCCATTCTTTGTTTATGGAGGCGTAGGACTCGGAAAAACTCATTTGATTCAAGCTATCGGAAATAAAATCATCGATAATTTCCCCGATAAAAAAGTAATTTATCTCTCTTCGGATACTTTCACTGTTGAATTTGTCGAAGCTGTTCAGTCTAATAAGGTTAATGAGTTCTCAAATTTCTATAGAAATATGGACGTGCTGATTATAGATGATATACAGTTTTTATTGGGAAAAGAAAAAACTCAGGACTTATTTTTCCAGATTTTTAATATCCTGCACCAATCCAGAAAACAAATTATCCTTTCAAGCGATAAACCTCCAAAGGATTTAAAAGGATTAGATGACAGACTAATATCAAGATTCCAATGGGGCTTGACTGCAGATATACAACCCCCGGATCTTGAAACAAGAATTGCGATCCTTAATAAAAAATCTGAAGAGTATGGCATGGTTATCTCAAGAGATATTCTTGAATATATTGCATCAAATATTACTTCAAATATTCGGGAACTAGAAGGCTGTTTAATTAAACTGCTTGCTAATGTTTCTTTAAATTCCAAAGAGATAAATCTCGAACTTACTAAAAAGACAGTTAAAGAGATCGCAACGGATAGAAAAATTAATATCACCATTGAAACTATTACTAAGACAGTTTGCAATTATTTGAAAGTTGATGAAAATAAAATCCGAGACAAGACGAGAAAAAAGGAGGTTGTATTAGCGCGTCAGGTAGCGATGTATCTTTCGAAAGAGCTAACTAAATGCTCTCTAAAAACAATCGGGTTGAATTTTGGAGGAAGGGATCATTCAACTGTAATACATGCATGTGCTACAATCGAAGGGATGAAATTGACTGATTCTACTGTAAAATACCTTGTCGATAATCTCCGTACTCAAATTGAATTAAGCTGTTCATAAATTCCCGATTTGAATTTCTTAATTTTTTCCTTTCAGTTCTTTTTCATACAAAAACCATGTTCGTAATTTGTTTATATACCATAGAGCATTTGTGGATAACCTCATACTTAATAACACCTGGTGGTTGAAGCGTAGGTTGATCTTTACTTATCAACATTAACTATTTCTAAGAAATTGCTTTTTTATTGATTATTTTACTTATATATGGTTATTAACATATTAACATTCTTATTATAATTATTATATTATATTCTTATATAAGTAATATTAATAATGATGTGTACAATCGTAAGTTTATTGATTATTAAAATTCTTTGATATAATTTTCAACTAAATATTAAGAGACTAAAATGAAATATAGGTTACCTCTGTTACTTTATTTTCTTCTTTTATTCGTCGTGATAAATGGCTGTTCCAATAAGGTTAACAATTCTGTTACTTTTCAAAATTTATCTGACGGTACAATTCTGGCAAATTTTAGAGGAAATGCCATTGAAGTATCTTCTGGGAATTCTGCAACAGTGCAGGAAATTCCAAAGGGTCTATATAATTATTCCACAGCAATTTTAACTGTTCCTTCTGGTACTGTGACTAAAACCCTGCAAGGAGCCACGAGCGGAAGTATGACAATTGCCGCAGGAACAAAAATATTAGTTGTTTATTCGAGCACATTAGCTAGCGGTTCGTATATCTTGACTGCTTCCTTGTCCAGCAGCGATGATCAGAGCACTGTAACCGGTCAGTGAGAAGGTAACGAGTATAATAAAACTTATCTTGATTCTGTTTATCCACGGCATAATAAGGGTTGTAATTACTATTTTTTCGTTGAGATTCCGGTAAAAATTTCGTAAGTTTAAAGGTTTTAGAAGGAGAATGTTTTAATGGAATTCAAAATAAATAGCCGGGTAATAGAGAAGCTTTTATCTAAAATAATACCCGCCGTCCCTAGTCGCACTCCAATGCCTGTTTTAGAGAATTTTCTGTTTGAAATTAAAGACGGGTTATTAACTGTTAGTGCTACGGACCTTGAAATTGTTCTCATTTCATCATTAAATGTCAAAGCAGATAAAAATTTAAAGATGGTTATTCCGGCACGGTTACTATATGATATAATCCGTTCCCTGCCAGATGCAATTATT
>JARLHC010000094.1 GCA_031292455.1 Ignavibacteriaceae bacterium | reverse complement strand
CTGATCCCCTAGAGTATCTTACGTCATCTCAAATCGATACTAAAAAATATATCATTGTCTATTAATTAAATGTTTACTATATTTTATTAGCAAACGTGCATGGAAATGCACGGTGGTTAGTGGGACTTTCAAATCAGTTCCCCCCGTCAGCTGATTTAGGCTGGCTGAATGGCATCAAAGATAAAAGAATCCTGTATCCCCTAAAAAGGAAAAATACAGTTCAATCCATTATTAGAGATGTCGAGTTCAAGGATATTATGATATCTAATGGACTTGACGTGGTAAAGCAACGCCACGATAAATAATGACTCATTCCATTAACGGTTTGAGGCGCCTCAGACTTTTGAAATTGAGTAATCAAATGAAAAAGTTTGAAATTAAAGTAGATGTTAAAATTAATTTAGCGGCGTGCCTTTTAGCGCTAGGTTATATTTTAATAATTCTACTACGTTAAATAAGGAAGGGCGCAAGCTCTCCCATATATTTAATAAGGACTACTTAAGAATGAAAATCTTTATTTCCCTATTGTTTATGGCCTCACCAATATTTTCTCAGGACTCAATAAGCTCTCTCCCCTCATCAAAAAATATTGATACAGTAGTTATTGCTAATGAAGGAACACACAAAATATTAGTGACAAATGAAAAAACCTTTATAGAAGAATATGGCAGCATTACTGGAGCTTTTATTGGGGCTTTACTTGCCGCATTAATTGCCGTTTATTCTGTCTGGAAAACCAATAAAAATCAAAGAAAAATAGAAAAAGACATATTATCTCGGTCTAAAGAACTAAATAAAAATCTTTACCGTGGATTTTTAATTATTATTCATTCAATACTAATGGGACATAGTGGATTTATTGAATCAATTGATGATGAAATGAAAGCAATGTTAGCAGATTTTAAATTAAAGAATAGAATAGCTTACTATAAACCGTATAGCGCGATACCAATTGATCTGTTAAAGAAATTATTAATCAAATTTGTTAATTATGAGAACTTTAATATAAACATCGTAATTGAATTAAGTATTTATATCCTATATATAGATAATTTTTATAACGAAATAGATCTGTCAAATATTGGAAAATTACAAAAGGAAAGTAATTATTCAGATATGGTAGGGGGATATTTTAATAATTTATTTCAACACATAGATATGCTTTATAGAAAGAATGCCTCTATTCAACAAGCTCTTTATAATGAGATAAATAATTTATTCGGTGCGACAAGTGAGGTATTGAAAAAATTAGATGAGGAATTAAAAAAAGATAAAGTGAAGTAAAGTGATCACTACCTAATTAACAGATAAAATTAAAAAGCCGGACCAACAAATCAGTCCGGCTTTATTAAAAGAACTAGCTTCCATTCCTCTCAACTTCCAGGTAACTAAAACGGATCATCTTATTCCTGGAATTTCCAATTCGTATCAGGCGATAATCCTCCTTTCCTTCGGTATTATCAACTATTATCTTGTAATTATATATAACCGACAATACTTCCACTATGAATGCGTCCGTCATCCCTTCCTCTGCTTCTTCTTTCCTTATGCAGTTGAAGACCGCCGGTCTTATTTTTTCTATCTCCTTGTCTGATGGATATTTTGATTTGTACTGAATAGTATGGACTGAACACCGGTCCAGGGACTTCAATATCCATTCACCATTTACATTGATATTGGTAAATAATTAAAATATTTGTCCAGTTTATTAGTAAATAAGCTGGACATTTTATTACCAGTATCAAAGATTCAAACTGATAATGATAGTACTATCATTAATTCACCTCTAAAATGACTGCATTACCATCCCCCCATATTTTTAGTTCTAATTCAAGGGAAATTCGTTTCATTTACCTTGTAAATAAACTATTTAATAATGTTATAACCTTATTTTCTATTTGCAATAATCAGGATATACCCTGATCTCTGGTTTAGTATTAAAGGTTATCCTGGAAAATATTTATAAAAAATACGTCTATTCTGGAAAATAATACAAAAATCCAGTCTATCTAGAGCCTATCTTAGAAAAAATTATAAATCTTTGGTTCTAATTCAAGGTGAAATAATTCTATTTACCTTGAAAAAGAACCAATTAGGAACGATTTTTACAAAGTAATTGTATAATCTTAAATTGTATTTTATTATTTTTTCCCCTTGATATTAGAAATATTTTTGTAACTTTGAGAAACTTCATTAATAATAAAGTTTTTTATTCTTGACTATAGTCATATTATTATTATCTCTAAACAAATATTTTAATAATAGGCATATATAAACATTACACTTCAGAGGGAAATTAACAACAGGCATGACAAATAAAATAACTAAGTCTAATATGAAACTTAATATCGAAGTTGAAGTAGCAATCGCAAAAGAAGATGACTATTTTGTCGCGTATTGCCCGGCATTAGAATTGTCAGCTTATAGCGATAGCCCGAAAGGTGCGCAAAAGGCATTTGTAGAAGAACTCGATATATTTCTGGAAGAGACTTCTAAAAAAGGAACCCTTGAAAAATATCTTTTAAAGAACGGATGGAAATTGCAACAACATCCGGTACTTAAGTACGAACCGCCGAAAAGAGATGTAAAATTACGCTTTGGTGGTTCAATTAAACCTAATTATGTCCGACAGCAAGTTGCTATTCCAGTCTGATAATGGCCAAATCTATCCCACTTAGTAAATATCGTAAATTCCTGAAAGCAATGGGTCTCAAACATATAAGAACTAAGTCCTCACACGAAATATGGGATAATCCCGACAACCCCCTTTTAAGGCCAATAACAGTTGATAGTAAATTTTCAGACGTACCCATTACCCATATCCACACAAGTCTAAAAACTTTAGGAATAAGCAAAAGCGAATTTGAAGAAAAATTGAAAGATCTTTAAATTAAGATTAATATAATAATCCATATAAAAATGCGAGACAAAACCGCATATTTTGTCTCGTATTAACTTGCTTCAATTCCTCTCCGATTTCGGGTTGCCCAATCGGATGATCGTATTCTTTGTGTTCCCCTTATATATCAGCAGATAATCCTCATTCACCCGGCTATACTCATCATCTATCGCATAATTATATATAACCGGCAATACCTCCACTATGAATGCGTCCGTTATCCCTTCCTCTCCTTCTTTTTTCCTTATGCAGTTGAAAACCGCCGGACTTATTTTTACCATCTCCTTGTCTGATAGATATGTTTGTCGGCAGCCACTTTATTCCCCGGGTAAATAGCTAAAAAGTTCACATCATTCCCCGGTTACAGGTTCACATGATTCCTCAGTTCTGGGTCCACATTATTCCTCACCCTTAAAGGAAGCAGAACTTATTAAAATCATTGGCATTTTAATATCTCCAAAAGACAATAAAGAGTAAAGGTGTCCTACAAAATGGTAGTAATAATGGAATTATCCGGCATAATCAGATGGATCAAAAACGGTCAAAGCATAAGTGAAAAAAGTAGGTTAAGAATTTATTTAAACCATACTTCTTTTTGTGCTTTTCTTTCGGTAAGAAAAGTGGATAGTTAATTCCTGGTTTTATTTATATTTGTATAAACAGATGAGATTTAAATGATAAGATTTTTAACTGCTGGCGAGTCTCACGGTAAAGCTTTAACTATTATCGTCGACGGGTTCCCCTCTAACCTTAAAATTGTT
>JARLHC010000093.1 GCA_031292455.1 Ignavibacteriaceae bacterium | reverse complement strand
ACAGGTGCATCCGCTCCCGTTCTTTGGAGTCCTTCCTGTTATCCCTCCGGAATATGCATAAAGTGAAATTGAAACTCCCACTACTGCTATCATTACTAAACTGGCTATTGTCTTCTTCCTAAAGTGTAATCCTGTCATATCGAACCTCCGTTTATTTGTATAAAGTATATTATTTCTAATCTGAATCTCTCTGATAAATATTCTATTGATTCTGCTTTCTCTCATCTATGTCATCCATTATCTTCCCAACTGCAAAACATAAAAGCAGTATAATTAAACTGTGCCCCACTATTACTAACGGCACCGATAGTAACAATAGAAAGTTTAAATCCGATTTAGAGAAAAATACAACAGCAAGAAATGCTGAAAATATTACATACAGAAAACCCGCAGTTTTTAAAAGATCCGACATCTATTCACCTCTCTTAATTTTATTCATTCTTAGCTGATTGCTTGTTCTTCATCCTTCCATATAAAACAGATACGGCAATTAATACACTTCCAAGTACAAGGAACGACATAATCTTATAAATAAGTTCCCCCGATATCAGACCCAGTATCGATATATAAAATATGCTCATCAATAAAGTAAGTACTGCCATCCATCTGTATTTCCTGTTCTTAAGGATAAGACTGAAAATATAATATACTACCGCAACTCCCATCCATGATAGTGCAGCAAATCCTTCCGGCATTATATTGTGCAGTACAAACGGTATGTACAATAAAGTTATAATTAAATAGGCATTCCTCATCTGCTCTGTCTTCAGTTCAAGCCTGTCCCGCTTCCAGTTTAATATTCTTGCTGTTGCCAGTGCCACCGCTCCGAAACTTAAACTCACATAACTGAGTCCCTCTGCCAAAAAAAGATAAAGGACCAGTATCATTATGTATATGAAAAAATTTGCCGTAATAATGATTTTCGATTTATACCAGACCGCTGTTGAGATTACAATTAAGCTCTGCCAGCATAGCCAGATGAATGCATTCGGTATCCGGAACTCATAAATTATCGCTGTGCTTAATGCAAGATACCCCATCATTGCTAAAACGAATGTTAGTATTTTGCTCTGCTCCTTTAACCAGAAGAATATTGAAAAGCTCAGCAGTAAAATTGATGCTATCGTAAATGTGATCCCCAATAGCTCTGAATTATTCCCTATAATCGTTAATCCAAGAAGCAGGAAATAAAATAGGGCTGAGTTGAACGCCACATTAAATATTTTTAGGAATGGTTCTCCCTGTTCGTCCCTTCTTATCGTATACGCTGAAGTAAATACAATAAAGTACAGGAAGGGGAATAGTATATTTATTTTAGCCCCGGTTACAAATGCCAGTTCATGCCCCAGCAGGGGATTGTTGATAAACCAGATGAAATGAGTAAGATATGCCAGGAAAATGCTTAATGTTAAAAATGTTTCCCATTTGTACTTTATCTTAATATAAACGCTTATCGCTGAAATAATCGTTATCCATGTAAAAATGTAATAAGGATTTTCTCCAAGTATGGCAGTTAAATATCCCAGCAGGATGCTTAGGTTTGTTATATAAACCGATTTTCTCTTTAAAGAAATTATAAGGCCGATAATAAAAACTGCATTTAATAATATTAAAGCCGTACCTGCATTTTCAATTAAAGGATCTTTCTCCAGGAAATGTACCCGAAGTACTGTGAAATATAAAAGTACCAGCCCGCCCCCCACAATGTAACCCGATAACTGTGGGAGTAATGATTTAAATAACTTTGGTATAATCAGAAAACAAAAAGAAAGGACAAGCCCGGCCGCCGCAGGTAGTAGTCTTGGAAGGTCTTCATGGGGTAACGTTAACACAAACATTATTCCTACAACAAACGCAAGAATCCCTATTTTCGCAAACCAGAATTGTCCTATTCTGTATTCTAACACATCATCTTTTTCAATCGACTCTATAGTTTTCTTATGCGGTCTCTCTTCATTTCCCCTCTCATCAGTAATTCTGTCGTAATTCTCAATCTCTAACTTCTTCTCAATTTCAAAAAGACGCAGGTCTATCTCCTTCAGGCGCTCCCAAATTGATTTAACCTCATTCTCTTTCGGATTTAATTCCATAACCATTCATGTATAAATTTTACTTCTTCTCTATTCTCCTCAGATAAAGGAATAGTCCGAATGCAAGCAGGCTGATCAGGAATACCGATACTCCAAGCCCCACTCTCCTGAAATAATATTCATGTATCGCAACCTTTGCATCAGCTGTGGCATCTCTGCTTATTACTAACCCTTTCCCGACTATATCTTTAAACTTTGCAGGATCAAATGTGTGCACCTGCGTTCTCGCCTCAAGCTTCACCTGGTTTATATCTCTCAGTTTGAATTTAGCTTCCGTTATCTCCATCCCTTTCTGTTCCGCTTCGTTTATAAGTATCATTGCGCTCTGCTTTGTTTCATCAAGACTGTCAATTAACTTCCTCATTATATACGCCGACTTATATCCGCTGCTGTTCTGGTCTCCATGACACCTGATGCAGACTCCGTCCTTATCAACTCCCAGAAGCTTGTTCGTTGCAGTGATAATTTCATGGTTGCCATGACAGGTTTCGCATTCGGGATATCCTTTCCGGTCAAATGCCGCTTTGTGAGGGCTTGCGGAAAATAGTTCCTCATTTAATGCATGACATGTTCCGCATACCTTGCTTATTGATTCTATTCCCGGAGGCGCCGCCCCATGATTGCCGTGGCAGCTGTTGCATGCAGGTGCGCCTGGATCATTCTTTACAAGTAACGCCTGTCCGTGTACACTGCGGGCGTATTTCTCAAACTGGTCTGTCGGTATCTTGTATTGCGCCATGTACTCTTTGTTCGAATGACATCCCGAACATGTGTAAGGAAGATTTACCGGGTAAACTTTTGATTTTATATCCTTTACTGGTTTTATATCATGACTCCCGTGGCAGCTTGCGCATTGTGCCGGCTTCGGGTCTCCTGTTGAATTCAATTTACCGTGAACACTTGTAAGGTATTGCGTGTATTGATCTACTGCAAGCGTCGGATTGTATGTCCTCATATAGTTTGCATCTGCATGGCATTTCGAACATGTCTTCGGAATGTTTGTCGCGTAAACAGGGGAGAGGGGATCCTTTACTGATTTAATTCCATGCGCTGTATGGCAAGTAGTGCATTGTACTATTCTCCCGCCCCCCGCCGTTGATGTCTTGCCGTGTACACTATTAATTAAATTATCAAATTGATTTACGGGAAGCTTTGAACCGAAGCTCTTCATCATTTTCTCACTGGCATGACATCTTGCGCATACCTCGGTTATCTTGTTCCCTTTAGGAACTCCTATAAATCCCTTCTCTTTATTCATCGCTGCATCATTATCTTCAGTAGTATTGTCCCCTCCATGACATCCGCTGCACGAAATCCCCTTCTTAAAATGAATATCCTCTGCAAATAATTTCGATTCTTTATCTTCTAATGCACTGTGGCATGTGTAACATTGATCCGTCGCCCCGTATGCACTTAATGGAATTAAATAAATTATTAAAATTGGAATGGCTAACATTATCCTTCTTTTCATGATATCCACCCCAGTATTGTAAGTACTATAATAAATGCTACTGCAAATAATCCTATATAATTAATCTTCCTGTTCCTTAATCCCTTGCTGCTCTGCGTATCCCAGAAAGGTACAAGCACCCATAATAATCCCGCTAACCCGAAAAGCACAATCCCTAACAGCTCCCCGTCCATAATAAATATCTTTGCAGGAATGTACTTTAACGTCTGGAACATGAACAGGAAATACCACTCCGGTTTAATCCCCGCTGGTGCAGATGAAAAAGGATCGGCCTTTTCTCCAAGATCGGCAGGGAAGAATACTGCTAATATTGCAAGTACGTTTAACACTATCAGCCATAATAATAAGTCACGTAACATGAAGTTTGGAAAGAACGGCATCGATTTCTTTTCCGCATTCGGTGAGGATTCAATATCCAGCGGCTCGCTCATCCCTTGCCTCTGGACCATTATAATATGAATTACAAGTAGTATTGTAAATATCCCCGGAAACAATGCAACATGAAATCCGAAGAACCGTGATAACGTTGCTCCTGTTACATCATCCCCCCCGCGCAGGAACCCTTTCATTACATCCCCTATAATTGGAATGTTTCCCGCAATGTCTGTCCCTACCTTTGTAGCAAAAAATGCAAGCTTGTTCCACGGTAAAAGATATCCGCTGAATCCGAATGCTAATGTCATGAAGAATAAAAATACTCCCGTTACCCACGTAAGTTCTCGCGGCTTCCGGTACGACTTTTCAAAAAATACGCTGAACATGTGTATAAATACAGATAGTATAAATAAATTTGCCGCCCATGCATGTATCGATCTTATCAGCCAGCCAAACTGAACTTTCGACATTATAAATTGAATGCTCTCAAATGCAAGGTCTGCGCTCCCCTTATAATAAAACAAAAGAAGTATCCCGGTCAGCACCTGTATTAAAAAGAAAAATAATGATACCCCTCCGAAGTAATACCAAATTGAATGTGCATGTATCGGTACATATTTCTTCTCTATAAAATGCCCCAGACTCGTAAGGTCCAATCGTTCATCTATCCACTTGTATGTCTGCGCAAAATACTTCTTCACTGCTATACCTTTTTGGATATGAATATTTCGTCCCCTTTTATCTTAACTAGGTATGGGTCCAGTGGTCTCGGGGGAGGTCCCGATATGTTTCTTCCGTTCAGGTCATATTTGCCGTTATGGCATGCGCACCAAATTACCCCCTCGCTCTTTTTGTATTGCACTGTGCAGTCAAGATGAGTGCATTGTGCCGATAATGCTTTTAAATCCCCCTTATCTGTTTTGATTAGTATTACGGGCTTGTTGCCGAACCGGACAATTTTATATGAATCGTTCTCCATATCATTTAACTTTCCCGCCGATACGTTCGTTACCTCAACTTCTCTCTGCTTCGGTGGAGTTAAATATTTTATGATAGGATAAATAATCGAAGCCGAAAGTCCCGCCGCTCCGAGTGTTAGAATTGAAGTAATAAAAGATCTTCTGCTCTGTAAATTTTCGCTCATTCAGTATCCGGTTTTATATTTAATCCTGATTCTTCACAGGAACTGATTTATAAAATATCCGTCAGACTATTTCTTATTCCGAAAATGATACTATTCTTATACCACCTGTTTTATAACGCAGATTGTGCGAAAAACAAACAAAAAACTAATTTATTTATAATGAAAATAATGTGAAGTGCGACATCCATGTCCCACTAGTGACTCCCCATGTCCCACCTATACTGTTTTCTATCCTATATTTGTTTAATTTTATCTTAGTGATAAAACAATTATCCTTTATACAAAATAATTTCTTATGAAAATCTATAAAGTGTGTCTAATTGGTTTTATTATATTTCCTATATCCCCTTCTTTTTCTCAAAATTCAAATAAGCTAGTTGGTAAGGACTCCAGTTATGTAAAGCTACTAGATTGTTTTCATTCCTCAGATGAATTTTATCAAAAACTAAATTCAATGACTCTAGATGAATTAAAGCATAATGATAGAGTAGTTTTTGGATCTGAGGATGATGATCCTCTAAACATAAATATAGCAATAGAAAACCATCACAAGTTTAATTTGAGTCCAGCTTATTTTAAAACTCGATTACTTGAAAGTATCAAAATACGCCAATCAAAATTAGACTATATATTATTGAAAGCTCCATGTTTAGTCAAAGCAAAAATTATAGATATTAAAAAAATAAATTATAAAGTATTAGGTGGCCCTCCTGGAACTCTCATTACATTACCAAGAATTGATATTACAATTCATATCGATGAAATTTTTAAAGGTAAAGGATATTTTAGAGAAAAAGATATAACCACATTTTACTATTTCCCCATGTGGCGTCCTACAAATTGGAATTTTAAAATCGGAGAGACTTGTTTATTGCCTCTTCAGCCATTAATTGAGAATAACAGTAAAGAAGTAATGGTTGCTTTGGTGGCTTGGTTGGACAAACAAGGGAGTGATATTAATGAAATAAATTCAAAAGACGGAGAAAGTTATGGTAGGTATCCGATAATCGATGGCGAAATTATTGATAGAGCCAATTCTTTCGGTGTCGGTACAAAAGTTAAATGGGAGAAATTTAGATCACTTATTATTAATGAAATTAATAAAATAAAATCTTGGTAGAAACAAACATTATTTAGCTCCTCCAGTCATTCGTATTAATATTATGGTTATTCAGCAGCCTGTATATATTCCTCCTCGTCATCCCCGCATCATCAGCCATCTTTGTAATATTGCCGTTATGTTTCTTCAGCAAATGCATCAAGTACTTCTTTT
>JARLHC010000092.1 GCA_031292455.1 Ignavibacteriaceae bacterium | reverse complement strand
TTGGTCCCTGCTCCGCTATGAGCGGTCCAGCCGTTAGCAGTAAGAAGAGTCCCCGCTGTATAATTAAAATCATCAGTAAATAGTGAGGTAGCATCATTAACAACTCCGCTGCATGTTACATTCTGAGTTGAAGCACCGCCTTCTGCATTTGATACAGTTTCTGAATTATAATTGCCTGTAACCAGGCCTGCTTTTAATCTTACGTAAATTGTCGTAGCCGAAAGCGTCCCTCCTGAATATGAAGGAGTTACACTGCTTGAAAAGGTTGAATTGTCCGTTGACACTTCATAATTAGTTAAACATTGCACAGTGATATTGCCTGATGAAGGAGTAAGATTTGTGCCGCTTAAAGTATAAGACTGTGAAGCTGAGGGACCTGCACCTGAAGAATAACTGAATCCGGTAAGAGATCCGGGAGAAACTGTAAGGGTTGCGGATGCTGCAGAATTAACAACTCCACTGCATGTTACATTCTGAGTTGTAGCTCCGCCTCCTGCATTCGATACAGTTTCTGAATTATAATTGCCTGCACTTAAGCTGGCTTTTAGTCTTACGTAAATTGTCGTAGCCGAAAGCGTCCCTCCGGAATATGAAGGAGTTACACTGCTTGAAAATGTTGAATTGTTTGTCGACACTTCATAATTAGTTAAGCATTGTACCGTAATATTACCTGAAGAGGGAGTAAGATTTGTACCACTTAAAGAATAAGACTGTGAAGCTGAAGGACCAGCACCAAAAATATAATTGAATCCGGTAAGTGTTCCGGAGGAAATTGTCAGGGTAGGCGATGGTACAGCATTAACAACTCCGCTGCAGGCCACATTAAGAGTTGTAGCTCCGCCTCCTGCATTTGTAACATTCCCTGAATAAGATCCCGCTGATAATCCTGATTTTAATCTCAAATGTATTGTTGTTGCACTTAGAGTCGCGGAAGTAAACTGGACTAACTGACTTGTAGCAAAGTTTATATCATCCAAAGAAACTTCATAATTAGTTGGGGCTGTTACTGTAATATTACCTGTAAAGCCGGTAAGATTTGTTCCGCTTAGACTGTATGATTGAGACGATGAAGGTCCTGAACCGGTAGTATATGAAAACCCGCTTAAGGATGTTGGGGTCGCAGTTAATGTGGAAGTAGAAGTGGGTTCCAGGATTTTGGCAAGCCATAACGATCCGTTCAGATGAAGGTATCCATGACTGCCGTTAACAGATGGATCATCCCATCCTACATAAAGAGTATTCCCCGATCCGCCTGTACCGTCATCTGCCGGAGAACTGTCACATACTATTACAACTCTTCCGCTTCCATATTTTGCGCGGGCAACCATAAGATTCGTGTTCCCGTGGGAAGTTCCCGTCGTCCATACAACACCCGTTACTGAACTGTTTGCAGTTGTATTAAGAGTCGCGGTCGCTCCGTCGCTCCATTTCATCGCGGTCACTGTTCCGGCCGGTCCGGTAATTAAATAATCTCCGGCTGCAACATTTGTACTTGTTTGCGAAATATCAACAAGATCAATGGAAATACCGAAAGGATTTGAAACAATGCCGTTATTTGTGAATAGATCATTCCAAATGGCAGGGGAGTCATATCCGTCATTGTTTCTGTCCGATCCATTATGATCGGATATCATGAAAAGTCCTCCTCCATTCTGAACAAAATTTATCAGCGCCACTTTTTCACTGGCACTGAATAATGTATTAGGCTCATCAATTACAAATACATCATAATTTTTTAAGTCTTGTGCATTTGAAGTTCCATATGTTATTGTAGAACCGCTTGTAAGTGTTTCAACTGAATGCCCCAGTTTTACCAAAGCAATTCCCCATGAAGATAAAGCTCCCGTCCAGTAACTTTCGGCAGTTGATGAAGTTACTGTAGATTGTGCTGGAGTAGGGTACCTTCCGGGTACATTGCTGTCCTCATCTATTACCCAATCGGCATTTCCGGCTGTCTCCGCATGAGTGTTGTCAAAAAGAAATTTCTTCTGTTGGGGGAAACAGATAAAGGAGATAGTTATTAGTACTGCAAGTACATACTGGAGTTTCATTTTCACAATTTCCAAAAATTAAAAAGTGCCCTAAAATACAGCAAATTTATTTTAGAAAATAATCAATTCTCCCCCCTACAGTATTAAAATAAATTAATGTAGCATTGATAATCTGCTAAAAAATACGAAAGACACGTTTTTTAATTTCTACAATGAAACTAGTGACGGTTTCTTATTGTAAAACTATTTTCGGCTGAGCATTATTTTAACAATAACATTTTCTTTGCCTCTCTGTACATATGTTTTCCGTCTATTGAATTGGATTGCATTGAATAAATATATATTCCGCTTGGCAGATTATCTCCGCTGATTTGTATATGATAAATCCCTGGTTTTTTTGTCTCATTTACTAGTGTTGCGACTTCCTTACCTAAAATATTAAATATTTTTATTACCACATTACTCTCTTGAGCTAATGAATAGTTTACATTTGTAACCGGATTGAAAGGATTAGGATAATTCTGACTTAGATTATCACTTAATGGAATAAAGTGATTTTCAATTATTGAAGTAGGAGTATAACTTGTTAAACCTCCGCTTATAGGCTGCGAATTTGAATTTGGTGATGCAAATGAAATATTAAAATAACCGCAAGTATCATTTTGTGGTGCATCTATATAAAATATTGTACTGTCTTCTCCATTGGCATCTAATGTGCCGATATAAACTGAATCCTGATCTGATCTGAATCCGGAACTGAGTTGAAGCTTTAAATATAAACTATCGGCAGGTGTATCCCCATAGTTCTTAAAGTTAATTTTAACGTTAAGATTAGTCCCTTTTGAAACTTTAACAGGGTAGGTCAATTTTGTGCTGTAGATAAAAGGTGGTTTAGGTATGGATTGAACTATGTTTGCAAGTTGAGTGATTGATAAGTTCATATTAACATTCGCAATTTCAGTTTTAATCCCTTGAAGTACTACAGAATCTTTATATACTGAATTAGTTGAATCAATAATATATGACATCAGGTCGCAATAGATGGATTGCCTGTTCTTTGATGAATTTCCTATACTTGTGCAATTATCAAAATATAAACTGTCAAAATTTGTTATAGTGTTTCCGGCAATATGCGATACTGATAGAATGGGAATTAATGCCAGATCAGTTGTTTTTTCTAATACTGAATCCATTTCTATTAAAGAATTGATTTTTGATAACGCTTCTCCTCTTTGATTGTTCGAAATATTATTTAATATCGCCTGAAGTGTATCATTATAACTCATCGATGATTCTTTTAAATGACTCAGGTAATTATTGGATTTTTTATAGACTTCCGGATTACCTTGCTTCACATATTGAATTATCGGGTTTTCCATAAAACTTGGCACATAAATAACATTTACTGTCTTGCCTAACCTTCCTGGTATACTTACTATTTCTTCAAGATTTAGTCCCAATGCACTGGCTGCAGTTCCAACGGAAAATGTCTTAAGGGTGGTCGATAGAGTCGCAAGCGTAGCGGCAATAGGCGCTCCCAATCCGGTTGCTGCTGAAATAGTTGCTAATACATTTGATATATCGGTTGCAGTGTTCATAATGCCTGATGATATCCTTAATATGTCGGCAGCAGTATTAATATTCATTGTGGTCTTATGACTCTGATCATAAATTGATTTACCCTGATTAAATCCATCTGTAAATGTGCTGGAATAACTAAAATAGCTTGACCATATTTCCGCAGATGTCAGATGCTTCTGTGTTAATTTTGGTACATACATGCCTTCGAGAAACATCTTCGTCGCAGGCGGTATTATTAATGCTTTTAATCCTTCATTCGTTATGAATTCTGTTGAATTGGCATATGCTTCTATCGACGAAAAAAGGCTGTTAAATATAGTCTTTAGCATTGGCCCTTCTGGAGGCGCTATCATTGAACAGGCAATTGTTGTGGCTAGCTTTCCTATATCAGCTACTCCTATTACCACTTCGGATGCAAGTTTTATAATTAATTTTGTTATAAAAGAATTTTTACCACCTGCCAATGAGGTTATTTTCTCCGAAATCTGAATTGCATTAAATACTGACTGCCCCAGGCTGTAAAAAGATTCTAACGTCCCCACAGTCATTAGTGAAGCATCACCGAAATAATCTTTTGCATTCTTTTCTGCAGCAAGTAACCTGGCGAGGGAATTTGATATGTTATCATAATTGTTAAGAATTGTACTCCACTGAGCTACTAAATCTTTTGTTGAGTTTTCATCATATCCATTAATATTAATTATGTCTTGATAAAATCCTCCCCATAATTCAACTTGTACTTTAAGATGTTCAAGGGAATCTATAATTGCATACTTCTGACCTATTAATCCAAAGGGAATCCTGATATTGCTGATTGTTTGTCCGTTCTTTACCTCACCTAAAGACACTTTTAAAGTATAGTTCTGGCCGGTGCTTGCAACAGTTCCGCTCTTCGAAATCTCCAGTCTGTACGTAGCTAAATCCTTAACGGGGATTGAAAATTTTCCGTCGGTACCACTCGTACCAGAATAACTCAGTATATCCCCCTTAAATAACTGCAAATCAACTTCAAGATTTGGATTCTCGATTTCCCCCGTACTTAAATTAATTTTAAAGTCCTGAACATTCCCCTCAATAGTCATTTTTCCATCAATTATATGCGGAAAGTCAGCAGTGCCGTCCGTACTGCTTACACCATAATTATCTACGGCATAAATGTAATATTCAACTCCGTCTGAGGTGGCAAATTCTGAGGGTATTAATCCCGCATAATTATTTCCATCAGTATTTGTCATATCCGCCTTTTCATAAATTAACTGGCCTGTTTTCCTGTAAAATAATTTGGTTCCGGCTAAATAGTTTGTGTTATCTGTAATATTAGCTGTTATTGTAATTGGAGTACCAATTATTAATGATGTTACAGGTGTGTGTGTTATTAATGGTGCTACATTAGGAAGTATTCCGATTTGGTATGGATCGTTTGATGGATTGGTTTTAGGATCAGATGATGTCGAAATCCCATCCGTTGCAGTAATATAGTAATCTATCCCGGGGGTTAATACTGCACTTCCCGGAATTATTCCCCTGTATGTATTTCCTGATTGCAAAGTCATCAATAATGAATTATAAGTCAAGCTGCCTGATTTCCGATAATTCAAATAAGCGCTTTGTAAATAGGGAGCAACATTATCTGTTATATCTGCATCAATATTAAATGTTGTTCCCTCAGTCCAGGACTGATTATGCAAAGCTATAGTTGCTGCAGTTCGTTGTATCAGCGGCGCTGTTCCTGGTGTGTAGCTTCCCGTAGCTGTATCTGAAAAGCCCCCGCACGTTACTCTTATCTCTACATTTCGTTGAACATTATTGAATGTCGGGTCGCTTGAACGGTAGCTTACTACATAATTGCTGGCTATTGACGAGTGTATCTCACTTATTATCTCTGTAAAGTCGCTGTAAACATCAAAGTATGTTCCTAATGGATTCGTTGCTTGCGCAATTGGTAAATATTGAGCTAATTGATCGGAATAGTCAACATCAAAAACAGGGTATACTGTAATATTTGCCCCCTTAAGTACTGGAATTAAAGTGCCGGTGCTCCACGATGTTTCGTAATCGTTTTCATGAGCAACTGCATCTGTTATCATTATTTCAATTCTTCGGGCTCCGGGACGGAAATTCATCTGGGTTCCTGAATACATAGCTGCAAGCTGATTTTCCGGCCCGTCTCCTCCATCTCCTATCCCATTCTCCCCTAGGGAAATATTATTTATAATTGATAATATCTGAGATTGATCATAATAAAGATTACCGCTGTTATATGTATATACAATATCTCCGAATTCTACTATACCTATACCATAATTAACCCCGCTTGAATTAAGTGCAGTTACAAAGTTTAACATATTGCTTTTCACAGCATCAATTTCACCCGTCATACTCCCTGTTATATCCAATACAAATATGATATCTGCCATCCTTACGCCCCCTGTACTGTCAGGCGGAACTACAGAGAAATAATTGGTTTGCAAAATTCCGTTTTCATAAACCTCAAAATTTGATTTTGTCAGCCCTGGAAAACCTGCCCCGGACGAATCAACTGTTACATTGGTATATATCGAAGGAAAACTTTGGGAATTAATACTTGTTAAGGTTGCCGTAATCGGATCGGCTTCAGTTTTTAAAATAGCAATATCATTTATTATCCATCCGCCGTAATTTATGCTGGCATCTGATTTAAAATTAAATCCAATCTTTATTTGTTTATTTGCAAATCGCGTAAGCTCTATTGTAGATTGTCGCCAGTTGCTGGAACCATCTCTGGAACCTAACGTTATCCAGCTTGTGCCGTTATTGGTTGAAACCTTTATGTAGCCGTAATCATAATGGCTTTCAGTTTCAAACCACTCATTAAATGATAATATAATTTTTGACCCTGTAGCTGCCGGTGGTAAGGAAATAATGGGACTTATCAGCCAGTCATCTGCATTATCTGAATAATTGCCGTTTAATTTTATGGCTGCGCAATTTGATGAACTCAATTTTCCCCCCCTTCCGCTTGGCGCTCCGATTCCCCAGTTGCCTGTTTTTGCCCATATCTCGGAACTGCCTTCAAAGTATCCTTTGAATAATACTTTCTCATTCCCTTTGGTAATAAATTTACTGCTTGTTTCGGCTGACTTTATAACCGTGCCCTTGGGGAAATTGAATTGTTTTAATGATTGTCCGTTTGCAGCCGGAATTAAAACGCATGCTGTTAAAAGGCACATAAAAATGTATTTCATGCTCATTTATAACCTCAGGAATATTTTAGATGTCTGTTATTTAATTTTAAATATGCTGGTCTGGTTCTTCTTCATAAAACAGTTTATGTTTTATTGGCATTGCAAAATGAAGATATCAGATTATTATGTCGGGAAATTAGTCTGGGGAAATAAAATCGAATCTAAATTTATAATATAAAAAATCCCAATATGTATCTATAGTTTTAACTATTGCAATTCAATATAAAATCAAAAACAAAGTAATTATAAAGCATATAAAAGGCAAAAAATATATTTTGTGAACTGGTTTTTTATTTACTGCTTTATTATGCTATTATCTCAAATTCACGCATAATCTGCATAATTAAAATTAATAATAGCCCTATTATTCCTTTTTAATCTTTCAATTCTTATCATTTCTCTAATTCAGAATTATAACTACCTTGCAGGACTGAAATGACAGAATATAATATTATGCAAAAGATTTTCTCGGTCTGCCTGAGGATATTGAAATTGATGAATGTGTCGTTGACCTTGGTATATATGATTACTGCAACCATAAAGCTAAAACCATAGTTGCGGTTAATCCCAAAAAATTCCCTGAAGAAGAGCTCGTTAATGCCATTGTAACATGATTAGAATCAGAATAGTATTTACCTTCCTTATTGCTAAAATACTTAATTTATATTTACTTTTGTGTTCTGATAAGTCCTCTTAATTATTAAAAGGTTTATGGGAAATTATTTATTACAATTCCTTCTCGTTTTTATTCTTATTCCAAATTCTTTCGCGCAACAACTGCCTCTCCGGCAAGCTGCACAGTCAACCCGGCAGGAATGGATTGATCTGAAAAAAGACAATAAATTTCCGGCGCAGATTAATTATCTATAACATCAATAATCCAACCGCTACTTTTTTTATCTCACCTTATTACAATTCGAAACCTCTTGATACAAGGAAAGTTGTAGCGGCTCCGGACTTTCCGGGGCAATGTTGGATTTTTGATTCGGCCTCCTGTTACCTGTATAACTTTTCATCACAAATTCTGGTTTCCATAATATCTGTAAAACCTGCGGTTGATATATATACCCATTACTTATATTATAATAATTCTATCTATACCGAATTTCAGAAAATTGATTTATCAACTAATATCCCTTCTGACTATGGTGGCGAAGGCCATATTCGCGGACGGGAAATCATGATTCATTCAGATACTTTATACGGTGTCTCAATGTGGTCGGGAGTCTCTGCCAGGCCGTATATCGATTTTGCATTACTAAATGATCTCCATACAAAATCTACCTATATTAACTATCCTTTAAATCAAACCGGCAATTATGGCGGAAATGAAATTGTCGGATTAACTGCTTATAATAAAAAAGTATTTGGAAGCTCTGCTTTAACTACTGATTTTATCTATGATCCGAATAACCCTGATTGGATATATAATAACCTTCCTTCAGGGCTTGCTCAGGCTGATGAGCTGTTCCCTTATAACAATACTCTGTTTGGTGGGTATTATAATAAACCGGAATTAGTCGTTAGTTTTTTAGACACTAATCGGACTTGCATTAACCGCGTTGCTATTGATAGTTTTTTAGTCTCTATAAAAGATTCAATCGGTAATCAGCATAGAATCCGGTCTTTTGCTGGTTATACTTACGGTGGATATCATTATATATTCTTCTCTACTTGCGCATATGAAGATGATCAGACAGGCACGACATTCTTATTTAAATATGTAATGGAAACCGGGAATATTTATTTAATCGGAAAAATGGATTCTCCTGGTATCGATAATTTAGAAGTTGTTCCCGGTGCTGGAAGTACTGTTTATATTTATGGCGTATCTTCAAATGTTTTTGTTAAAACTTACGATGTAACTTCTGATTCTAATAACCCGGGTTATTTTATTTCTCAGAAGGGGACTAGGGGAGCAGCGTTGGTATATCATTCACCGTATCTGTATGTAATGTGCACGGATACTATTATGGGATGGCATCAATCATTCATTCGTAAATACACTGCTTTACCAATTAATAATGATATGTTTGATTCAAATTTTACTTGCGAACGTATTTCTAAAAATTATTGTGACGGCGGTAAAATGGTATTCGGTAATGATGGATATATTTATGCGTTTTGGAGGACAAGTGAAATTACCGGGCATGCTAATTGCGTATTTAAGATAGATCCCAATAATCTTTCTTCATTTTCTGTTATTGCAGGTAGTGACACTACGGCTATTCCTGATGATGATAATATAATACTTCAAATCGGTATTGATAAAGGAGATCTCCAAAATTTGGATTTATATCTGGGAGGCTATCGCGGTGTATTTAGGGCATATAAGAGCTATTAATATATCAATTATTGTACTAACACATTTGCAATCAGCAGTTTAGCATTTCCTCTAATATCTCGGCAGCATCCTGAACAAATGCGGGACAAACCGTATGATGTAAGTTTTTTAATTCTGATTCTGCCTTTCCTTCAGGTGTACTGATGTCCACACCCATCAGATCTTTGCATTTTAAAGAATTATGCCGTTCAAGAAATTTGCTATAAAATTCTTCCGCAAATTTGTAAGTAACTTTTCTGTCATCCATTATTTGGCATGTTTCAGGTGAATATTTCAGTCCCAGCGCCATTAAAGCACCTGTAACAGCACCGCATGTTTCACCTTTTCTCATTCCGCCTGCAAAAAGAGCGGATATTTTCAATGCTGTTGATTCATCCATTCCAAGCTGTTCGCTGAATGTTGTAAACACTGCCTGCGAACAGGCATACCCGGCTATAAATTTCTCTTTTGCTTCAGATGGTTTGTCCATTAAAATTACCTAATGTTATATGTTAATTTGCTCCCTAAAGTTAGTTAAATGGAAATATTTTATCTACTGATATTTTTTTATAGCCGGCAGGTTATTATACAGTATCTTTCTCCCACATTTAGCATTCCCGTAATATTCGGCTTCCTGAATTTTACCAGTGACACCCGGGTAGGGGATCAGTCTGCTTCGAATGGAATCGATTTCCTTGCCACGGCTTTTGGTCTACAGCCGGGGATTTCCCTTTCCTATGAGTATTCTGACTTCACACTCGGGTTGAATGCCTCCTATATGTTATGCTTTTCCTCCTCATACACTCTTGATTCAAATAATGATGCAACATTAATAAATGAAAGTGGGCTTAAGGCTGGTATGGGTATGACAGGCCCCCGCCTTGGATTTATTCTTGGCTATAATTTCTGATCCCTTTTCCTATAACTTTATCACTCCAAAGGATGTAGTTCCTTTTTCATCCCTTTGCACCATTGAACCGGAACAATTTCATTAGTATTATTTAACCACAAAGATTGAATTAAAAAATATGCCCGGTTCAATTTAACAGTAGTTAGATGGATCCCTGCAATAAATAAAAGGATAGTACAATGCGTTATATATTTGTTTTGATGGTTTCATTATTTCTATGGGGGGCCTCTGCTCCTTCATATGCACAGTTAAGTATTAGTTTTAATTTAGGGGTTCAGCCTGTATGGGGACCAACCGGTTATGATTACGTTGAGAATTATTACATGCCGGACATTGATGTTTATTACAATGTTCCTACACATCGTTATTACTATGATCAGGGCGGACGCTGGATTTATAGTTCAAGATTGCCTTCACGTTACGGCAGCTTTGATTTATATAATTCTCATAAAGTAGTTATAAATGAGCGTAATCCATGGATGAATAATGATAGGTACAGAAATCAATATGCTTCATATAAAGGCCGTCATGATCAGACTCCTATCCGCGACAGTAAGGATTCAAAATATTTTGTAAACCCGGGACATCCGCAGCATAATGTTTATATCCAGCAGCAAAAGCACGATAATGGTAACCACTTTGGTCAGAAAAAAGGAACCGTGGCTCCTAAAGGGAATAATGGAAATAACAGGTCTCCGGTAATTAGGCAGGGCGGCAATTTTAACAATCCTGTAGTAACAAGGCCAAATACTCGTAATCAAAGACCCGCAGTTGTAAAGCAGAATAATGGTAATAAAGGCAATAACGGTAAAGGGAATGGAAATGGTAATGGAAACGATAAAGGTAAAGGGAATGAGAAAGGAAATGGAAATAATGGGAATGGCAGAGATAAATAATATTATCTGGTTATTAGGATAATAATAAAATACCTGTTTTGATCTGAAAATCCATACTCACATCAAAACAGGTTTTTTTTATCCGGATATTTATCATCATCCATTTTTCATATCTTTTTCTCTCGCTTCCTCCCGTGTATTTTCTATATATAACATGTTGCTGGGAGTTTACATTATTTTTCTTGCCTTCATACTTTAAATAAATTATATTCTTACGGGTACTAAATCACCATTAAACTTATTTATAATAAGGAGTAAGTTAAATGACACAAAATACTGATCATGTAGAAATTAATGACGATTGCATTTCATGCGCAGCATGCGTACCGATGTGCCAATGGTTTGCTATATCCCAGGGAAATGGCAAATATGTAGTAGACACCATTAAATGCAATTTATCCCTTTGTCTGTCTACATATGGAAGCAATGACTTTTGCAAGCTGCCATGTGTTTCGGTTTGTCCTGTAAGCGCAATTCAACGCGCTTAAAACAAAAAGTAATAGTAACCAGATATTTTGTTAATTATTGTTTATACAATTTTTGTTGTCGCGATATTTTAAATAAAATTATGATTAATAGTAAGCTTTAATTATAGGAGTAATTAAAAATGACACAAAATACTGACCATGTAGAAATTACTAACCAATGCGTCTGTTGCGATGCCTGTAATCCTGTATGTCCGCAATGGGCAATATCTTCCGGAAATAATGGCAAATATGTAGTGGACTCAACCAAATGCTATTTGACCCCTTGTCTGGCAAATTACGCCAACGGTAATTTTTATAATTTACCATGTGTTTCTGTTTGTCCTACAGATGCAATTGTTAAAAGTTAAATAATATGCCATCCCAATCATTCAATCTTTTGAACTGCAGAGGGATATTTTCGTCCTGAATCGGCTGTTTTTAATTTACATTCAATTTTAGGCGTTCTAAATTAACATTAATCATATATCCATAACAATTTAAGGAGAAATAATAATGAATCCTCATGTAGAGATTAATAGCAACTGCATTAATTGTGGAGCTTGTGTCGAAGCGTGCCCGGTAAGGGCAATAACTGGTATAGACCCGATTACTGAGCGGTATTCTATTGATAGACTCGTATGTAATTTTTCAGCTTGTGGAGTAACTGTTGCCACATGGAAGAACGCTCCTTGTGTTCAGGTTTGTCCCGTAGATGCAATTCAACTTGCTCAGGAAGAATAATTAATGTTGCGTAGATAGGTTGTAAATTATGCAACCTATCCGTTTCTGTTTAACTCAAGTTAAAAATAATGAGTTTCACAAACTTATGTTGATAATAGTTTACATTATTCTTCTTGCCATACCAGCCCAAATATATTATATTCTAATGTGTTCTTATTCAAAATCAATCTAATATATCATAAGGAATAAATATATGTATCCAATCATATATGTCATTGCTGAACGTTGTATTGCGTGCGGTATCTGTTACTTAAGTGATGTTTGTCCCGTATATGCAATATCTGAAGGGCCCAATGGTGTGCCGGTGTTTAATGAAGATGATTGCATCTTATGCGGGGCTTGTGTGCAAAAATGTCCCGTAGCTGCAATAGTAATGAATAATTAGTAGTAGCCCCTGGTTTATATTTTCTTTATTTCTCCCCGGTTATATTATTAATTATAAATATAAAAATAATTTACCGGGGTTTATTTTTTTTAATTTCATTCCGGAGTATACGCTGATATAAAATTTTTCAATAGTGCCCCATCTATCTTTTTTCAACTATTTAACTTTCCTTTTTAATTCTATTAGACTGATTATATCTTACATGTTGATAGCAGTTTACATTATTTCTCTTGCGATACGATTCCGGATAATTTATATTCTTTTAAAGTGTTAATTTAATTAATAGGAGTCATCAAATGACAACAGATACCGGTTATGTAACAATTACTGATGATTGCATTGTATGTGATGCTTGTATAACAGAATGTCCATTGGGTGCTATAACCAATGAAAATGGCAAAGTTATTGTAGAGACCACTAAATGCGTATTATGGACTTGTTGCGCAAATGTTATTAATAATGCACCATGTGTATCGGTATGTCCGGTAAGTGCAATTGTTAAAGGTTAAATAATAAATAGCTTTGATTGAATTGGAAGGCTATGCGGATAATAGCCTTTCCATTTAAAATCCAACCTTAAGGAATAATTAGGTGTCCCTGTTAGGTTAATAATCAAATAAAAAGGGATTTTGGTATTTATTGTGAATTCATTGGGACATATTTCCCTTTCTGTACTTATTATTATCATCTGCGGTGCGGGATTTAATAATATTTCAGCTCAACAAATTAATAAAAATACTGCCAGGGGAAAGATTAGCGGTAGAGTCTTTGATAAACTGACTCATAAACCCCTGCAGTTTGCAGTATTTGCAGTTACACCTGCCGGGGATACTACCAAAGGATATAGGGGGGAATCAGACAGCCAGGGAAATTTTGCCATCGCAGATATTCCATTCGGTATATATAAGGCCAGGATAAGTTTACTTGGTTATCAATCCCGCACCAGAAAAAACATTATTCTAAGCGCAGCCAGGAATGAATTAAAAATTGATACGCTTATGCTAATGCCTTTAGCAATTACCAAAGAAGAAGTGAAGGTAATTGCACAAAAGGAAAGAATTGTTTATGACAAGGAAAATAAAAATAAAATTATAATTAACCCTGATAAAGATTGGGGTGTCAATGCAATGGAACTCCTTGAAAATACCCCTATGGTTCATGTCGACTTTGATGAAAAAAATATAAGCCTGATGGGACAACAGGGAACAATTATTTATGTAAACGGTATCCCGGGCTCTTTTTACGGAATTGAAAGTGTTGAAGATCTGAAAATAATGTCATCTGATGAAATAGATCAATTTGAGCTGGTTACTAATCCTACGGCAGAGTATGGTACTTATTCACCAGGCGGTATAATTAATATTATTACTAAAAAGAATAATAATTCGAGTTACACAGGGAATGCCGGTTTAGGCGGAAATTCAGATAACAGGTATAATGGTGATATCAACGGAAGATATAACTCACCGGCAGCCTCAACAGGGGTCACTTACCTGAACAGCAATTCAGATCATAAAACCAATAGTTCCATTTTAAGACAAGTGACTTTTGGGAATACGACAGATATTCTGAATCAGTCATCTGAGGCTGACTATAGAAACATTGCAAACAGGTTCTCCTTAAAATTGGCTGTGAATTCCCCGGACAATTATAATATTAATGGTATTACCTCTTTCAATGAAGGATACAATACGAGCAGCAATATTTTTAACAACTATTATTCCGGAGAAGATCACAATAATACCGCCCTGTCAAAGAACTTGCTTAAATTATTCAATACAGGAATCACATTCTCAAAAAAATTATCGGGGCAGAAAAATTTATTAAAAGCAAGTTTTGCATTTTCAAATAACTGGATGAGCATCGAGAATAATTATAACCAGAGACAATTAATGTCAGATCAAACTCCGGCAGATACAGTTATGTCGGGGAAGGATAGATCAGGCAATTTGAATAATTATTATACACTGATGCTAAGTTATAATAATATATTCAGCCAATATGCTAATTTATCTTTAGGATATAACGGAAGTTATAAAGAATTACAGATGAGAAGTGATTATTTCTTATACGACCCTTTAACAAGGGAAAATGTTGAACTGAATAATAAAAAAATCGATCAGCAATATTTTGATAACACTCATACAATATCCGTAAATATTTCCGGAAAGGCATTTGACATCCAATATGCTGCAGGTTTAAGGACTAATCTGAAATATTCATCAACAGAAAATACTATCGGGAATTATTCTTTTAATTATAATTTCTTAAGCTTTGATCCAAATTTCAGTTTAATCAGGGAAATATTTGAAGGGAATAATATACAGTTCATGTATTCCGGTAATACAACATTCCCGCTCAATAACCAATTAAATCCTTTTACCGATTATTCAGATTCCACAAATCTTATAACAGGAAATCCTGAATTAAAGCCGGGCACTTCAAAATATTATAATATAAGTTATTTTCATACCGGAACAGATTTCTTCATGAGAATTTTATGCGGTTATGCTAATTTTAAAGATCAGGTAAATGCAGTTATTATACCTGTTTCCTCGTTAGTAACAAAAACAACCTATGCAAATGTTGCAAGTTCGGATAATTTATTATTCAGTATTTTCCTAAGCAAGAAATTTTTTAGCTGTTTGGATCTTGAACCGGCTTTTATAGCAACTAAATCAAAATATTCCGGAACGGGGGTACGTAATGAAGGGACAAGTTGGTCTTCAAGTATTTATTCCATGCTTTCCTTAAGTAATCTGAGATTTGAAACCAGTTTTAATTATTCTTCTTCAGCTGTCACGGAGCAGACAAGGACAAAGCCGGTCTGGTTTATGGATGCAGGCGTAAAACTTCTTCTGCTTCATAAAGCATTGTCATTTACTTTAAAAGCAACTGATATTTTTAACACGAAAAACAGCAACTCTGATAATTACGGCCCTGATTTTATAATAACCAATAATATCAAACAGACAACCCGCATTGTAAGTCTTAATATATCATATTTTTTCAGGTTGGAAGCAGAGGAAACAATAGAACCCGACAAGCCATTAGATGTATTGCCAACTGAATTTTAAGACAATCCGCTAATGTTGCCGGGAGTTTACATTATTTTTCTTGCCACAACAATTCAAATAAATTATATTCTTATGAGTTTTAAGTCAATATTACGTATTTCAAAATAATAAATCTTAAATATTAATGAGCCCCACAATAACATATAATATCCGTATTACAAATACATTAACTAAATTAAATTATAAGGAGTAAAGGTTATGAATATACCCAACACCGCTACAACATTAGTAGCACGAATCAATCATGATTATTGTGTATCTTGTGGCGCTTGTGTGCCGAGATGTCCCGTAAATGCAATTTACGAATTAAATGATAATTTTTATATTGATGAATATTTATGTGAGGGGTTGTGCGGACAAGAATCATCCCACCCCTGTATAAATGTATGTCCTGTAGACGCTATTTATTTAACATTGGTGTATCCATCTTAATATAAGTTCAGCTCACAAATCGGATATTGATTAGGTGTAGGTGGGGCAATATTATCTAACCTTCAATATTATTCCGTTACCTTAGAAATCACTGGATATTTCTTTATGAATTTGCTTAATTCCAATTTATGCAGATCAAAAGCAAATTAACCATCGTTCAAAAAGTTAACCTTGCCTAACTAATAATATGTTGAAAATAGTTTACATTATTTTTCTTGACATTAATATTTAAAATTAATTATAATCTTATATATATCATATAAATATTAGATTCTTGAATAATAAAATATACTTAAAATTAGCTCTATTATGATCGTAGGTCCCTAAAATTCTTTTAATTAATAACAATTATATTTATTATAAGGAGAAAAAATAATGAATCCTCATGTAGAGATTAATGCCAATTGTGTTAATTGTGGTTGCTGTGAAGAACAGTGCCCGGCAGGTGCAATCTGGGGTATAGACTGGAGAACTGGACGATATACTGTAGATGCACAAAAGTGCGATTTTTCAATTTGTAAAGTAACTGCTGCCACATGGCAGAACGCTATTTGTGTTCAGGTTTGCCCCGTAAATGCATTTCAACTGGCTCAGGATGAATAATTAACATTGTGCAGATAGGTTGTATATAAAACAACCTGTCTGCTTCAATTATCAACTCAATTTCTCTTCAAAAGGTATTTAGCTATCTTTCTATCCGGATAGGGTTTTGATTAAACTCTAATTATTTCTCTTATTTTCTTGACTTTTATTACAAATAAGTATTAGTTAATTGAAGGAATTATTGTTTTAGTATTAAAATGAAGATTTCTTCGAATACATTACTCCTTTTATTCAATTCACCCGGATTATATACGGATCTTACTTCAATTTCATTTTTCTATAATTTGTAATTTAAAAAAGATAGCTCCGGTATCAGGTTTACGCAATATTTTTATAAATTTATTATAGGAGAAAAATATGAAAGCATATTTCAATTTTGTGCTATATGTTACTCTGCTTCTTTCCCCGGTTTCTGCAATTTATTCGCAGGCAGTTGATCATACTCATATTCAGCAGCCGAATGTTAATACTAACAAATATAATCTTCCGGAACGTTGGGTAAAAACTAATTTGCCAGGTGATGCAGGAAATTTAAATTGTTTGACATCCGGCTATAGTTATATCTTTGCGGGAACCACAAAAGGGGTTTATCGTTCTAACAACGGCGGGAAAAATTGGACTAAAGTGAATGGCGGTCTGGAATTTAATGTCGTCGCTTTAGCGGTAAATGATAACTTTATATTTGCCAGTAGTCAGGGGCAGGGCGATTTCGGACCTAACAAAGGATTTTTCCGGTCAAATGACGAGGGGATTAGCTGGGAGAGGACAAATGAGAACGTTTTTTCATGCCTGGCTGTCAACGGTAATAACGTTTATGCTGTTTATAATTGGCCTTCAGGAGGAGTTATATACTTATCTATGGATAATGGAGCAAATTGGACTTTAGATAATAATGGCTTGAATAATGCCGGGATTATTAGTTCTATTGCAGTTAACGGAGCCAATGTATTTGCCGGAACTAAATCAAATGGCGTATTCCTTTCTAAGAGCGACGGAACACCATGGACACAGTTAAAGTCTAATCTTATCCCCTCAAATATAAATTGTCTTTCGGTTTGTGGTACATCTGTATTTGCTGGTACAAATGCGGGAATATTTCTTTCATCAGACAATGGAACAAACTGGAATAAAGTCAATGACCAGGTTGTTAATTGTTTTGCTGTAAGAGCAAATAATATTTGTGCGGGGAACACTAATGTATATCTTTCAACCGACAATGGAATTACCTGGACAGCTGTCGGCCAGATCGATAAGAGTATTAACTCTCTTACTCTTAGTCCAATGAACACCTATGCCGGAACTCAAAATGAAGGGATTTGGCGTATGAGTCATCCTTTAATCAAAAAAAAGATAACGTCCAATTTACCTAAACATAAACCGATACAAAATCCTGGAAGTCATGTATATTAGATTAAATCTGGATAATGAGTGTTGTTTCCGGAAATCCCGGAATGTACAAACGCTCAGAGCTCGTAAAATCAATACTTAATTAATTTTAGGATATAGCCATTTAATTATAATCAGGCAACTATTTTTATAGATATGTTCCAGTCATTAGTTCTCATTATTAGCAAAGCCGTCAGAATTATCTGACGGCTTTAATAATTTTAGCTAAAATACCTGCAATAATCTATTTCATTAAAATTAATTTTTTAACTGAATTGAACTTTTCCGTTTTTAATTCATAAAAATAAACGCCCGATGCAAATTTACTTGCATTCCAGGATACATTGTGCATACCGGCCCCGCTATCTCCATTGAACAGAACTGCTACTTTTTCACCGAGTTGATTATACACACTTAAAACGACGTTCGTTCTTTCGGGCAGACTGAAGTTGATAGTAGTACTTGGGTTAAAGGGGTTTGGATAATTCTGACTCAGAGAATATTGTTCCGGAACAGAGATTTTATCATTAACTCCTGCTAATGCATGGGAAAGCATTAGCCGCATATACTGTGGGTTCACCATTCCTGTATCAACTAAAGAGTTAGATATGCCTACAACAAACATAAGCCCGGCATTAGTAAGATAAATTATTGACGCATCTCCGTTTTGTATTTTAAGGCAGTCAAACTGATATCCGCCAACCTTAATAGTACCGTAACCATCAGCGTTAACAGAATATGTGCGTGTAGGAGTATAATTTGCTTCTTTTACTGACCAATTGCTGTAAAATGAGGTATCATATTCCTGAAATGAACAATTGAATGAATGCCCGTATATAACAGGGAAAATTGAAATTATCTCGGAGGGTACCATGTGACTAATTGTGAAATCCGGATTCCCAACCACAGAAGCCACACCAACCTGAATCATTGAATCAGGTCCTAAAATGAAAACAGGATTATTCTCAATTGTTTGAGGGCTGCTGCCAAATGTTACAGCGTTACCGGGAAACCGTGACGCTAAATTTGGTATACTGCTTATCAGGTAATTGTTAGCTGTTTCATATGCGGAAAAATTTACCCCGGAAAAATCGTATACATTCGGACCTCCGTCCTTGCCTAAATCTACTGTGTTTGGAGATATACCATCTGAAAAATTGAATGAAGAACCTGCCGCAAATATTGATTCAAGCTGACTGGCCGACACTTGAATTTGCGCATGTCCTGCCTGAGAAAAACCTACTAAAGAAATGAATAACAAAATATAAAAAAGTAATTTTTGGGACATTATAACCTCATTTTATTTATTAAATGAAAATACTTATTCCAACATAGTGAAATTCGTCACAAATTCCGCAAAGAAGGTAAATTCTATAAAAATAGCATGTCAGGAAATCTTATTAATACGTAGTTACTATTTCTCTTTCCGGTCGGCCTTATCCTTTGTTTCCTTCAGATAGTTCTCAAATAATAATGTCGTAAATAATTTATTTAATTATATTATGTAAAAGGTCCTGTGTTTCCCTTTAAAATCTTAAATTTATAGGAGTATTGTGAGCTAAGAACTCACAATTAACATATGAATAAACATATCTCATATCGGTCATCAGAACTTCTTAGTTCTCTTAATAAAGAGAATAAACAGTTTTTCACTATCAATGATATACTAAAATTTCTACCTTCAAGTAATTATGCTGCTATTCGGAGATTACTTTCCGATATGACAAACAGAGGTCTGATTCTTCGAATAAACAAGGGTCTCTATAAACTGATTCCCTATGAAAAAAATAGTGAGGAATATTTTCCAAATTGGCATCTTGTCGCAGAAGCTATGGTGCAACCGCAATTATATTATATTGGATTCTTTAGTGCTTTGGATATTCATGGGCTGATTACACAACCTTCTCTTCTCGAACAAATCGTAACTGAAAACCAGGTTGTTCCGAAATACCGGGTTATAAAAAATGTAAAATTTGAATTCATAACTCTTAAGGAAAATAGATTCTTCGGTTATGAAAAAACTTGGATTGATGACTTTACCAAAGTTTATTGCAGCGATCTTGAGAAAACTATAATCGATTGCCTTTATAAACCAAACTCCGCTAACGGCATTACCGAAATTATTAAAGCAATTTATGAAAGCAGGGGAAAATT
>JARLHC010000091.1 GCA_031292455.1 Ignavibacteriaceae bacterium | reverse complement strand
TTTATTTGGATTATCTTCGCCGAATAATTAAATTTACTGACTAAATTTGAAAGCTTATGGAGTATTATGACTCATAATAAAGGTCAGATAATACAGGTCATTGGCCCTGTACTTGATATTGAATTTGAAAATAAACACCTGCCCGAAATATTTAATGCAATAAAAATTCCCCGTTTAAGCCCTGAAGGTGAACAAGAAGATTTAATTGCAGAGGTTCAGCAGCATTTGGGAGAAGATAGAGTTCGTGCCGTGGCAATGGACTCAACTGACGGTTTAGTCCGTGGAATGGATGCATTTGATACTGGCGAGCCTATTTCTGTTCCGGTTGGCCCGGAAACTTTGGGGAGACTTATCAATGTTATTGGCCAGCCAATAGATAAGTTGGGTGAAGTTAAAACTGCAAAAAGATATCCCATTCATCGTCCTGCACCTCTTTTTAAGAATTTATCAACTAAAACAGAAGTTTTTGAAACTGGTATCAAGGTAATTGATTTAATTGAACCTTATTCTAAAGGGGGTAAAACAGGATTATTTGGCGGCGCTGGTGTTGGCAAAACAGTCATCATTCAGGAACTTATTCATAATATCGCGCGTGAACATGGTGGATATTCTGTGTTTGCAGGTGTCGGTGAAAGAACTCGTGAAGGTAATGATCTTTGGCGCGAAATGAAAGATTCGGGTGTACTGTCAAAAACTGCTTTGGTGTTTGGACAGATGAATGAACCGCCTGGTGCTAGGTTGCGCGTTGCTTTAACAGCTCTTACTGTAGCCGAATATTTTCGTGATGAAGAGGGGAGAGATGTGCTCCTTTTTATTGATAATATTTTCCGTTTCACTCAGGCAGGCTCTGAAGTTAGCGCTCTGTTAGGACGTATGCCCTCTGCCGTTGGGTATCAACCTAACCTTGCATCTGAGATGGGAGCTTTGCAGGAAAGAATTACTTCAACCGATAAGGGTTCTATCACTTCTGTTCAGGCTATTTATGTGCCGGCAGATGATTTAACTGATCCTGCTCCTGCTGCTGCTTTTGCGCATCTTGATGCTACTACTGTACTAAGCAGGCAGATATCTGAACTTGGTATCTATCCGGCTGTTGAACCTCTTGATTCAACTTCAAGAATTCTGGAACCTGGTGTAATTGGGCAGGAACATTATGATGTTGCTAAAAATTGTAAGGAAATTCTTCAACATTATAAAGATCTCCAGGATATTATTAATATTCTTGGTATGGATGAACTTTCAGATGACGATAAAATAATTGTCAGAAGAGCTAGAAGAATTCAAAGATTCTTTAGCCAGCCCTTCCATGTTGCTGAACAGTTTACCGGTATATCTGGTAAATACGTAAAAATTGAAGATACTATCAAAGGGTTTAAAGCAATTATCGATGGTCATTATGATGACTTGCCCGAAGGAGCCTTCATGTACGTCGGTACTATTGAAGAAGCTGTGCAAAAAGCCAAAGCAATGAATTAGTTATGGCCGATCTTAATATAGAGATTGTTACTCCTTCAAAAATTACTTTTTCCGGACAGGCAAAATCCATCAGTGTACCGGGTACGGATGGTAATTTTCAGGTATTATTTAATCATGCCCCTATAATGAGTACTCTCGAAATAGGACTCATTAAAATAAATATTGATAACAATAAAACTTTATTCTTCGCTGCTGGTGGGGGTACCATTGAAGTTAATAATAATAATGTGCTTGTGCTCGCGGATTCGCTTGAAGAAGTGATTTCAATTGATGTCGAAAGAGCCGCACGGGCTATGGAAAGAGCTAAGAAAAGAATCGAAGAAAAAGTACCTGGAACTGATTTGGAACGTGCTCAGTTTGCATTGAAAAGAGCTATGAACCGGATTCTGATTGTTGAAAAATATTTGCCTAAGGATTCAGTCAATTCCAGGCTTTAATAGCATTCCTTTCAACACTTATCAATTTTGTTGATTAAATGTTCATCAAATACATTCTTGGTAAGTATTCTCATTATCTAATTATATCCAATTGTTATTTTAAAATAGGGATTATCTCCTTCTGTCTTTCATCTCCGGTTGCTATTACTTTACCTTTACTTGTTACAAATACATCTATCTCGCTCCTTACACCAAAGTCTCCTGAAAGATAAATCCCTGGTTCTATTGAAAAAGAAGTTGATGGAAGTATTAGTCTTTCATCCCTTGTCTCGTAATTATCTAGATGAGCTCCGCTTCCATGAAGGTCACTGGAGATCGAGTGCCCCGTGCGATGGATAAAGTATAGGCCGTATCCTGCCCTTGTAATAACATCCCGTGCTGCATCATCTCCCTCATATCCTCTCACTTCCTTTCCGTGTTCAAATCTGCCTGCAATAAAATTAAATGCAGTATCTCTTGCTTCAGCAACTATCTTGAATATCTTATTATATTTTTCTGGTACTGTAGTATCCATATATCCAACCCATGTAATATCAGCCCATACTGCATCATCTCTGTTTATCTTGGCCCATAAATCTATTAATACAAAATCCCCTTTATTAATCTTCTTATGTACTTTTTCATCCGGAGCATAATGGGGATTTGCGCTGTTCTCATTTACGCCCACTATTGGAGGGGAGTCGGTATAATAACCTCTTCTTTCAAATTCTTTCATAATAAACTGCTGAACATCATATTCATTTATACTTTTCTTTTCATTAAAATTCTTCTTTATAAAATCGAATGATTTGTTTACAATTTCATATAGAGCTTTAGCTACTGGTTTATTCTCATTAAATAACTCTTCAGTCCATACTGCATCAAACATTGATATCAGGTCGGCACTGCTTCTTATATCAGCTCCGAGCGATTTTATTTGTTCTATTGTACCTGCATCTACCTTTGAAACATAAGGTATTGCATTGAATGGGCTATATTCCATAGCTAATATTTTATGATGTTTTATTACACCGGTTAGATGTTCTGTGAGTGAAGAATGATTTGAATAAGTAAGTTTTTCACCGGGTAAATGATCTAGATTTCCTGCTTCAATAGCATTAACAATCTTGATAGGCGTGCCTTTGGAAGGTATAAGATAGTAAAATCTTCTCGTGAGATGCTTTTCCTTCGGTATTTCAAGAATATTTAACGCAAGGTCATTCGATCCTCTGAAATCATAAAAAAGCCATCCGTCTAAATTCATTGAGGAAATAATATTCTGCATTTTATTTAAGTTAAATTTTCCCATAATTTTCCTTTAATTAATGCCTAAATTATAAAAAAAACTTATAATTACCAGAAATAGTTAAAATACAGATGGATTCTATTAAATAAATTGATATGTATTCCATTTATATATATTTTTCTTCATAATTTATTAAAAATATTCTGCATTTATGAAAATCTATAATACTCTTCTTTTCGTACTATTGCTAAGTCTCTTTATTTCAGGCAAAATAATTGCACAATCATATCAGGCTGATTCAGGAAGTGTGCCTTCAGGTGTCATTCAATCGACTGATTCCTTTTTAAAAGCTGCTGTCTTATCTGAACCTAAAGAATTAATGATTGGTAATGAGGAATCGGAAGGTTATGAAACCCCTGATTTCTTTATGGATTTGGGAAAACATCCTTTGGAAGGCTCAAATTATATCAAAGGTGTAGACCAGACTAATAATATGAGTAATATAAATAGCAATTCAAGACTTATCAAGAACTTTAGTGGTCCTGGTATGACTAACGCAATTCCTCCGGATCCGATTATTGCCGTAGGTCCTGATTATGTAATGAATTTAGTCAATACTCAGTTTACTATCTACGACAAAAATGGAAATAATATTAAAAGTATTGATGCAAATACTTGGTTAAATGCCTCCATCCCTGATCCCGGTATCGTTACTGATCCCAAAGTAATTTATGACCATTTCGATAAAAGATTTGTTATGGTCTGGCTGACTATTAATACTACTGCTATGCAGGCGTATTGGACTGTCTCGGTTTCTCATGATTCAACTCCTTTAGGGACTTGGTATACTTGGGCTCTTCCATGCAATTTAAATGGAAAAACTGATGCAAAAAACTATGGCGACTATGAGGGTTTGGGTTTTGATAAGGATTGTATATATATAACTGGCAATATGTTTTCTTTATCTACAACTTTCTATATGTATTCCAAATTAAGGGTTATTCCTAAAGCCCAGTTGTATTCAAATACTGCAGGACCGCTTAAATGGTGGGATCTTTGGAATATTACTCCTCCAGCTTCTTCAGTCAGTACGTTCGGTATACGTCCTGCTATTGTATTTGGTGCTCCGGCTGAGTATTACCTTATTTATGGCTCAAACAATAATGGAAATATATTCACAGTCTTTAAACTAACTAACACACATTCCTCAACCGCTCCTGTACTTTCTGGTATAAATGTTACGGTAACTCAATATTTAAAACCTTCGGATGTAAATCAGCTGGGTGGTAGCGGTGGTATCAACATAGATGGTGGGACAAGTCAGATAAGAAATGAACCTGTTTATCGGGATGGATTTTTATGGGCTGTGCATCCTGTAAGAAATCCTACCTCTACAGCCTACTCCGCTGTGCATTACGTCAAAATCAATATCGCTTCTGGAACTACCTCTGAAGATTATGTCTTTGGTGATCCTGGGTATTGGCATAATTATCCGGCTATTATGGTTGATAAGGATCTGAATATGGCTATTACCTATAGCCAGTCAAGCCCTAATGATTATATCGGTGCTTATTATACATCTCGGTTGGCCACAGATCCTGTTGGCTTGCAGCCTAGTAAACCTATTCAGACAGGAAAAGGCAATTATGTTGTAACAGGCGGTGGTACTGCAAACCGTTGGGGTGATTACAATGGTATAGCCCTTGACCCGGGTAATAATTATAATTTCTGGATGCTTACTGAATATGCTGCTGCTACAAATAGATGGGGTACTTGGACTGGTGAACTCACGCTGACTCCTTCTCCGCATTTATACTCTGATAATTCTTCTGTAAATTTTGGGTCCGTAGAAATATTCCATACTGGTGATACTATTCCGGTTGTTCTTAGAAATGCTGGTACTGTTAACCTTTCGATTACAGGCATCTCCAAACAAGCCGGCCCTTTTACTTTTATTGATGATATTGCTTATCCCCAAACTTTGGGCACTAATGATTCATTAATTATTCATTTGACCTTTTCTCCTACCTCTGCAGGTATTATTCATCAGAATCTTGTTATTAATTCGAATGATAATAGTTACCCGGGATTGACTCTTGTAGGAAGAGCATTTCAGATTAATCATACTTTGATTAATACTGCTTATGCATCATCAGGCAGTAATAACAATGGTGACATATTAACAATTAATACCCAGTCTGGTGCTGGCACTATTTTAGGAACTTCTCTTTATTCCGAAATCAGAAGTATAGCTATTCATCCTAAAGCTAAAATTGCTTATGGTATTTCCTCAGGTAATATTAGTACCGAAATTCTTAGGATAAACGCTGCTGGAGGTGATGCATATAATTTCTTCACTCTTCCTCTGTTGGATGTCGGAGCCATTGCTTTTGATACTTCTGGAACTTTATATGCAGGGTTGCATAACGGTACAATATATAAGATTGACCTCCAGACAAGAGCTTTTACACAAATTTGTTCTTTAGGCGTTAAGATTCAAACCCTGGCTTTTGATCCTGTCACTAATGAGCTGTGGGGGTCTCCTTTAGTGGTTTTAGGAACTTCTAAAGATATATTGTATAAAGTAAATCTTGCTACTGGTGATACGATGATCGTAGGAAAAACAGGTTTTGGAGTTCAGACAAATGCTTTGACATTTGACAATTCCGGTAATTTATTCGGGGTAACTGGCCTTCCTACTCAAATCAACAACCTGATTTCTATAGATAAAAATACTGCCTCTGGTACCTTAATCGGTTCTATTGGTTTTATGAATGTAACGGGAATATCCTATTCAAATTTATTGACTAATGTTAAAGAACAGAAACCTGTACCAGTTCTTTATAATTTAATGCAGAATTATCCTAACCCGTTTAATCCTACTACAACGATTGAGTATTCAATTCCCCAGGCATCAAATGTTAAAATAATTATTTATAATATTCTTGGTGATGAAGTTAATGTTATCTATAACTCATTTAAGGATGCAGGTAATTATAAGATTGCTTGGAATGCGACCGATAGAAATGGAAAAAAAGTATCCAGCGGCGTCTATTTCTATGAATTAAATGCCGTTACTCTAACTGGTCAGGTCACTAGTCAGATGAAAAAAATGATTCTTCTCAAGTAATTTTTATCACTATTTTACTTCAAAGCCGGATCTTTTCCGGCTTTTTTTTACTTTATTCTGATTTTATCCTTATTAAGACTTTCATTATATTGTTTCGATAGAAATTAAAATAGTCTTGAAATTGGAGTACTGATGTTTAAATTTTTAGGGACATATAGCGTTATTCCTTCTCTCCCTCCTAATCTGGAAAAATTAAGAGATATCGCTTATAATATTCATTGGTCGTGGTATCCCGACTCCAGGGAATTATTCAGAAGACTTGATTCTGAATTATGGGATGAGACTAATCATAATCCTATTATGATGCTTGGTAATGTAAGTCAGGCTAGACTCGAAGAGGTTTCACATGATGATGGATTTAAAGCTCACCTTGAAAGAATTTATAACGATTTACAAAACTACCTGGGTGAGAAAACTTGGTTCCAGAAAAATAATGGTGACCTTAAGGACTTTAATGTCGTTTACTTTTCCGCCGAATTTGGTTTGACTGAATGTCTGCAGACCTATTCCGGTGGTTTAGGTGTCCTTGCCGGTGATCATCTTAAAGCATCTAGCGATCTCGGTATCCCTCTTATTGGCGTCGGCCTGCTCTATAAAGTAGGTTATTTTCAGCAGTATCTCACTTCTGATGGTTGGCAGCATGAGCGATATGAAACAAATGATTTTGAAAACCTTCCTATGAAGCGCGTTTTAAATGATAAGAATGAGTCCCTTATTTTATCCGTTCATCTTGCTGACAGGGAAGTGTATTTCCAGGTTTGGAAAATTCAGGTCGGTAGAGTTCCTTTATATCTACTCGATACTAACCTTTCCATTAATTCCGATTCAGATAGAAAAATTACAGAGACCCTATATGGAGGTAATGTTGAAACAAGGATTCATCAGGAGATTATCCTTGGAATTGGCGGTATTAGAACTCTTCATGCACTGAATATCAAACCTATGGTATGCCATATGAATGAAGGTCACTCAGCTTTCCTGTCTCTTGAAAGAATGAGGTACCTTATACAAAATTTTGGCCTCTCTTTTCGTGAAGCCAAAGCTGTTGGTTATTATTCAAATGTTTTTACAACACACACTCCTGTTCCCGCTGGCATTGATGTCTTCTCTAATGATCTTATTGAAAAATACTTCGGCAGTTATTATAGATATGAACTGAAAATATCAGATAAAGAATTTTATGCATTGGGTACTATATATAAGGATAAGGAATCCAGTGTTTTCAATATGGCTCACCTTGCTATGAATACTGCTGGCTTTATTAATGGCGTAAGTAAATTGCATGGCATTGTTTCGAAAAAAATGTGGGTATCCGGGTTTAAAAATGTCCCTTTTAATGAAATTCCAATTGGGCATGTTACTAATGGTGTGCATTTGCGCTCCCATATCTCTAGCGAAATGGAAGATCTTTTCTTGCAGTATATTGGCGAAAAATGGATTCATAATCCTGCATCAAGTGATTTGTGGAATAGGATAGATAAAATTCCAGATGAAGAATTATGGAGGACTCACGAAAAAAGAAGAGATAGACTGGTTGCCTTCTGTAGAAGAAGATTAACTAAGCAGATTAGAAATAGAGGAGGCAGTTTAAATGAATTAGCTGCGGCTTTGGAAATATTAGACCCCGCGGCACTCACCATAGGGTTTGCCCGCAGGTTTGCTACATATAAAAGGGCTACTTTGATTTTTAGGGATGTTAAGAGATTGGAGGCAATTGTATCCGATAAAGAACATCCGGTTCAGTTTATTATAGCTGGCAAGGCCCATCCTAAGGATGAAGAAGGGAAAAGATTTATTCAGGAAATATTCCAGTTTACAAAAGAAGAAAGATTCAGAAAAAGAATTGTATTTATTGAAAATTATGATCTCAATGTTGCAAGGTATCTGGTTGAAGGATGCGATGTTTGGCTGAATACGCCACGGCGTCCCCTCGAAGCAAGCGGTACTTCAGGAATGAAAGTTATTGCTAATGGAGGGTTGAACTTCAGTGTCTTAGATGGATGGTGGGATGAAGGCTTTGATCCTGAAATAGGTTGGAAAATTGGGAATGGTGAAGAGTATACCGATCCTGATTATCAGGATGAAATTGAATCGCGTCAGTTCTATGATACTCTTGAACGCCAGATAATCCCTCTCTACTATACTCGCAATGAAGATAGACTTCCAAGGCAATGGATTTCTATGATTAAAAACTCTATGAAGAAACTTGGTCCCGTTTTTAATACACATCGCATGGTTGAAGAATACTTTGCCAAATATTATCTCCCATCCTTTCAGAAAAGATCTCTTCTTATGGAAAAGAAATGGGATAAAGCAAAAGAATTCTCTTCCTGGGAATCTACTGTAATAAATAATTGGTCTAATATTAATATAATTAATGTTGAAGCAGATAGCCGGTCAAAACAATATAAAGTCGGT
>JARLHC010000090.1 GCA_031292455.1 Ignavibacteriaceae bacterium | reverse complement strand
TGAGTATGGTAAATCCGGCAATCATGATAATAGTAAACAGAAAAAGGAGGATATGAGATATTTTCAGGCGTGCCTTTTTAATAATGAATAGAACAAACAAAACGATACATAATAATCTTAATGCGTCAACTATATATTCGAAATACCTATAATAGCCAATTTCGCTAAAATAGTTTAGACGGTAATTTCCAGAGAAGATATTGTGGAATACATATGCAAATTTAATCCCAAAATTAAAGAAAATAGCCGTCCCGAAAGCACTATATGCTGCTAAAAGAGATAAAGCAACGAACCAGGAAATTAAAGTTTTATTTTTGAAAAAGAATTCAGAGGATATAGGAACATCTGTAACCTTTCTAAACCTGAATATCTTATTATAGATAACCCATACTCCATAGCCGGATGTATAAGCAATAAAGGGAACGGCAAGACTAAGGTTCCTGAAATCAGCACTGAAAAAGAATGCCCACAAAATAAGAACAGGTATAACAATCAATATTACAATATACCTTGACTGCTTTGAAAAAAGTGAAGCGATAATCGTTATTAGCAAGAACAGAAAGAAAGGCAGGCCAAGGGTGAAGAAAAGCATCTTAACTGCACTAAGGAACCTTGTATAATAATCTGGGGCAAGATAAATTGATTGATCAAGACCCTGAAGCATATCTGCGGGTCTGACTAAATACCAGAAGATGCTTCCGAATAAAAGTAATAATATATATACTATCGTGCGAGTGATCGTGGAAATTGATATTGATTTCCTGTTTTTATAGTAAACATAGATAATCCATAGACCAGCAAGAGTTAAAATATATAAACCTGCAAGCTTTGTAAGGGCTGCAGAGGAGGCGAAAACAACAATAAGAAGTATTGTTTCTACATTAAATCCTTCTTGATCATTCCGGATTATAGCATAGAAAGTTAAAAAGCTGAAAAAAGAGACTGGGATATCAGCGTTTAATTCAAGGATAAATAAAACAGAATAAAATATAAGAAGGAGAAATCCATAAATAATCAGGCTTGTTAAATCAATTATGGATTTACGATAAACAGATATATCAAAATAAATAAGGAGAATACCTATAAAAAAGAAAGGCATAACTGCCTTTGGAAAAAACTGAAAGCCGGGTTCGCCGGTAAATACATAAATCAGGGATAGATTTGCAGGAAATAGCTGAGGATAATGCCTGGTACCAGGAGGGAAAATATTAGAAGCCCATTGTACAGGCCAGCGCGTCCAATGATTTACAGCATCAATAAAATAATAGCTCGTTCCGGTACTGAAAGGGATCAGAGAGAGAAAGAATAAAATAGTAACAAACGAAAGGGCAAAAACAATTTTATATCTGAGGGAAAATGGAGTTAAATACTCTTTTAATAAAAGATAATAATCTTTAACTGTTTTCCCTGAGTGATTTATATAGAAATACCCTATAAGTAAATAGACAATGTAAATTACTTCAATTGAAAAGAGGAGATAAATAACAGGTGCGGTATATAATTTTAACCAGGTAAGGATACAAACGATCAGGTAGTTACAGTACAAGCTTAATCCAAATGAATAAAGTAATAATTGGATAAGCCCGGTAGTTTTAATTTTAAATAATTTTAGTAGGATTATTCCAGGAATAAAGATAATCTGACATAAAGAAAAAAAACCGAGCAGGAACATAAAATTATCAGTCATATGTTACCTACCCGGTTTCCTAATAATAAAGATTTATATAATGCTATTTTTCCGGATCCAAATAATGAGATTTATTGGTTTCAAGATCCTTTTGGTCTTTTATCAATTGCTCTTTAACTAAATTCTTCTTTTCCTCCTGTCTATTGGAATAACGGGTTTCAAGAGTATTTAATAAATCTGCTTTTAATAAAATAATCACTTCTTTTTTGGTAACAACAGTCTGATCGCTTCCGGTTAGATATCTTATACCGAGGACCCACCAGGGAAGATCTTTTAAGAAGGGAATCCCGGTTCTGACAATTTCTTCATCATTTATATAAAGACCGCCTATAACTGTCTGCTCTCCATCAAGCAGAAGTACATCTGTATTTGCACTAGTTTTCTTGATTTCAGTAGTCAGATCGGAGGGGGTAAAAGTACTTCTTTCGACACTTAGTTTAAGAAGAATATAGTCTATACCTTTTTTATTATATACATAAGGTGTAACTTCAATAATAGAGCCGGCGGAATAAAAGTGCTCTATTATATTGCCCGAAAAATCTCTCTGTTTAACAGAAAAATCTGATCCTATTTGAATTCTTCCTTTTTGTTTATTCCTAACAGTAACTGACGGGCTAGTAATAATTTCTCCTAAATTCTGGGATTCAAAGAACCGGAACATTGCGGTGACATCACCCGACCAATCACCAGCTCTTATATGTGATTTAACTGTACTAATGTTAAAAGCAGGAGGAGTTGACTGTGTGGCCTGTACTGACGCCGGGGGAATAGTTTCAGTCTGCAGCGAACTACCGATATTTACACCATTTTTTGAAGTAAGAAAACTCCAGTCAATACCAAGGTCACGAGTTTTCTGTACATTTGCTTCGAAAAATACAGAGGATATTTTAACTTCTCTAGCCGTAATATCGGCATAAGTTTCATCTTTAAGAACTTCTTCCTCTACTTTATCCTTAGTTCTGATAATAATAGATTTTTCCTTTTCTTCATACATCAAATTCTTTGAATTAACTATTAAGTTAAGTGCAGTCAAATAAGGCATCCGTCGAATTTCCACTCCGATAGGAGCACTACTAGAAATAGCGGAAAGTATTGGCTTGCCGGTGATTTGTTCACTGACACTGCTTAACATTTTCACTGCCTGATCGAAACTGGCATTTTCATCAATTGATACCAGTTCTAAAGGATTATACTGCCCCGACAAGGTTTTTTCTAATTTCACCTGTGGCCATGCTACAGTGAAAAGGCATAAAATAAGAATATGTGTAAGGAGATATTTCATTTTCTAATTCCTTCTTTTTTATTTATCTGACCAAGTTTTAAGGTTTCAAATTCTATAATGCCACCTTTATTAAGGACAAAAGTTACCGATTCATTTTCATAATCAATATCCATTAAGTTACCGAGATAAACCGGATCCCCTTTTTCCATCAAGGTTGTATTGCCTTCTGAATCCAATATGAAGGCACCTTGCGGAACCAAGGAGATAAGGGAAGCACTCTGAACATCCGGGAGATGTTCTGTATTGGGACGAATTTCATTTCTTACCAAGGGATAAAATTCATTGTACAAATCGCCTGCTCTCAGATTATTCTCCGAATAAAATACAGATGCATACTGATCGGACTGGGAGTAGTATTCTTTCACCTGGAGAGTAAATTTAACTATATAGTGAGGTACGCCTTTCGAATCCACAATAGTATTATTAGTTAATTCCGCAGTCTGAATCTTCATTAATTCCTTACTATGTTCGATTGCGTATATTAACCCATATACACTTGAAAAGTCACCTGAGCCGGACACCTTATAAAAGTAATAATTAAATCCATTCTCTAAGCCTTTATTGAGGTATTCAGTGTTAGTGAAAGTATAGAGTGAATGATCCCCACTCCAGGAATCGATAAAATTATAGAATTTAGACTGGGAAATATTACGCGGGATAGTAAATTTTCCGGTAAACAAGAAAGAATCAACAGCAGCGGCTTTAGCCTGAGTAGTCTTGAGCTGCATATTTATCTTACTGACATCCGAAAAGTTTGTTTTAAGCTGATCCAAGTTTTTAACTGCAGCATTTATCTGGTGTTTTTGTATTATAAAGGAATAGACACTTCCCAATACAACAACTACTACGAATACAGTAATGAGAATTATTAGTGATTTATTATTTCGTTTCATTTCCTTCTCCTGCAGGAATAATTCCCGCGTCTATTTTAAACTTAAATGCCCTGGTATCTCTAAGGGGATCAAAAATAATATTTTCCAATGTTGAGCCATTATAAGCATCGGCAAGATCTTTTACTCTTCTTCTTGAAAAGGTATAGCCGGCGATTCCCAAGTCTTTCCTTTCATCCATAGTAATCTTGCTAATCCATAAAATTTTATCCTGACCTGTAAAGTTGGCTATCTTTTTAATTTGGGTACTCAATATTCCGAACCCGCCGGAGAGCTGATTTAATACAGCTTTTGTCTGACCGACATTAGCAATTTTATTTTCATAGCTTCTTATTTGTTCAACAGCGGTTCGATTTTGTTCTTCGACTGCTTTATAGGTAGCTATCTCAGAATTTTTAGAAGCCAGTTCCTGATTATTGGTTATAATCCTTGAGGTAAAGAATATACCGGCGAGCAAAATAAGGAACAGCATCACATATCCATGCCATTGAAGATTTATGACCTTTTGTTCTTCCTTAATATAGTTAGGCAAAAGGTTAAGCCCCGTGGCTTTTTTATTCAATTCATCGTAGTATTCCTGAGCAACAGCAACCGGAACAATGAAGGACGATGTTGTGCTAAAGGAATCCAGATCTCTTATTTCGACAGACTCGATATTCTGTGTTTTAATATCGGCAGAAGGATAAGCTTCATTGATAACAGAGATAAGTTCTTCCGAACTATCCTCACCGCAGATAATGATATTCTCAATATTGCTTATGAGTCCATTTTCCATCTCGAACAAAATTTTACTTGCAATAACGTTATGAGCATTAAAGCTATTTTTACCGACAGAAACAGTTGCGCCGATATGATGAAGTTTATTACCCTTGAGAAAGATCAATTTTGAATATTCTTTACCGACATAGAGTATTAAGGTAATATCATTTTCCGGGAAAGTCCTTTTGGCGAGAATATAGGATGCTAAAGAGATCTCGGCACTTTTAACAGAAGGAATTTTAAGGAATTTCCTGTTATTAAGTCTTGCCAAAGCATCAATTGCCTGCAGGTAATTACTTTTTCCAGAGGAATAAACTGCCAGCCTGGAATTATCAAACAGATTTACGAAACCAATGGTAGCATCAATTTTCCCGTTACCATTATTTGATCCTTTAAGGGAAGCAAGTTCCGTATCATCGTGAACTTTCTGGAAATAGACAGCAGGTTCAGAGAGGATAGGAATAAACTTAATCTGACTTAAATCCTCGCCCATAAAGAATTCATTCAATTTCTGTAAATAAGTCCTGCTGAAGGCCGCATCTTCTGAAACAAAGTCATAGTTATAAATCTCCTTGAGAGAATGGCCTCCGCTGGATTTTCCCACGACAGTAGTTTTCTGATCAGCAAAAGCAAGGGAAGAATCCATTGATTCACCCTTTAATAGAATTAATTCATTATTCACTTTTTGGAATAAAGCGATTTTACTGTCATTTCCCTCAAAATAAATGCATGCTATTTTACTCATAGTGATGCTCCTATTATTTGTTTAAATAAATCTTTGTTATTAGCATATTGAAGAGCCATTTCGAGCGATATTTTTTTCTGCAGATAGAGCCTTTTCAAATCCTGTTCCATAGTAATCATACCTTCAGGTGAACCTGCATTTATCATCATATAAATTTCACTTGTATTATTATTCTTGATAGCAGCCCTGATACTTGCGTTGGCGATCAGAATTTCCCTTGCAAGAATCAGCTTACCATCCAAGCCGGGGACCAATTTCTGGGAAATAACGGCGGTTAAAGTATCTGCGAGGCGGATACGGACTCTTTCCTGTTCGACATCATTGACCTCAGCAATAATTCTATCCAAGGATTCAACTGCAGAGGAAGTATGAAGAGTAGAGAAGACTTTATGTCCTGTATCAGTTACTTCGAGAGCAGCAAGGATAGTAGCCTGGTCTCTCATTTCACCAATTACCATAATATCAAGATCCTGTCTTAATGCCTGGACAACGCCTTCATGAAAAGACTTGACGTCACGTCCAACTTCTCTCTGTCTGACCATACATTTTCTTGATTTGTGGACGTATTCAAGAGGAGAAGCAATAGTAACTATATGAGCATTAGAGTTTTGGTTATGCCATTCAACAATTGCATCAAGAGTTGTTGATTTACCTGTGCCAGTAACACCTGTAATCAGAACCAAGCCCTGTTTGATATAATTAAATGATAATGCTTTAACCACTTTCGGAGGAAATTCAAGCTGTTCCAAAGTTCTCAATTCCGGTACAATAGACCGCATATTCATAGCAAGGCAATCTACGTCAAAATAGGCATCACCTCTCATGCGTAATTCAGCATTCTCAAAAGTTTTATCTGAGAAAAGATAATCAGGGTATTCGAATGAATAGGAGAAATCTAGATTTTTAAGTACATCCAGCATCCCTATTTGTTTATCATTTAAGATTGAAAGAATTAAGACGGCAGCTTCATCCTTTGTAAACTTAGGGAAATCCAATACGGGTTCTTTTTTTCCGTAAATTCTCAACCAAACCTGATCATTAGAGCCATAACCACCGAGTTCGATATCGGAAGCTTCTTTATCAACCATAATTCTGAGAAGCCTGTTAACAACATTATTTAACTGTACCCTATCACTTACGGGCATCTCCATACATTGGCGCATTAATAAACTTACCCTGTCAGGACCCTTGATATGCGCCGGGACAATTGAGACATACTTATTAATAATCTTCCTGTCCTCAGTACCGACTATATTCTCCTGATCAGGTTTAGCGATTTCATTTTCAGTTATCATATTACATCTCAAAATTTATTATATGGCTATTAATCATCAGTCGTATTAGAAAGGACTTCTTCAAAAGAAGTAAGACCCATTTTAACTTTTTCGAAACCTGATTCTCTTAAAGAGAGCATACCATCTTTTTTAGCAGAGCGTCTTAAGCTTTCCTCATCAATTTTCTCACCTGCATTAAAAATTAATTGGCTTATATCCTTCGTAAAAAGGAGGGTTTCATGAATAGCCAGTCTTCCATTGAATCCGGTATATCCACATTTTTCACAGCCAACCGGTTCGAATATCTCATACTTATCCCATTCAGCGTGATCTAACTTAAGACGGGTAATATAGCTATCGCCAAGGCCATTGATATTCTTTTTACATTTAGGGCATAATTTTCTTATAAGACGTTGTGCAACAATAACATTTATTGCATAGGCAAGGAGGAAAGGTTCAATACCCATTTTGTATAGGCGGGATACAACGCTAGGAGCATCATTAGTATGGAGTGTTGTAAAAGTTAAATGGCCGGTATTAGCTAATTTAATAGCAATATCGGCAGTTTCCCTATCTCTTATTTCGCCAACCAGAACAACATCGGGGTCATGTCTAAGGATTGACCTAATAGCCTGATCGAAATTCATTTTATGGCTAAGCTTAATCTGACGGGCACCTTTTATCACATATTCTATAGGATCTTCTACAGTAAGAACATTTAATGAAGGGTCCATTATATTGCTCAAGGCAGCAATAATTGTTGTACTTTTACCGCAGCCGGTAGGGCCAGTTAAAATAACCATACCCTGAGGTTTACTAATGGCTTTTTGAAAAGCTTCTCTGGCATAACCAGTAAGACCGAGTTCATCAAGGTCAGAAATTACTTTTCTATCATCGAGAATTCTAATAACTACGCTCTCAAACCTATTTTTAATTTCTGATCCTGCAATAGGAAGTATTGAAACCCGGAATCTAATAACATGTCCATCAATTTCTCTCTGGATATATCCGTCCTGTCCCTGTTCCCTTTCAAATCTATCCAAACCTCTTGACCTGTCTTTCACAACCGCGATCATTGCTTCGGGAAGAGTTCCCGACTGCCGATGCCATAAATTAAGGCGTCCATCTATTCTGAAGCTCAAATCAGTTTCATGACTGCTAATAGGAATTATATGAAGATCGCTAGCACCTCTTCTGACACCTTCAACAAGAGCTCCTTCAAAAAGATTTATCAAAGCACTTTTATTTATTTCAACTTCAAGAAGGCTTTCATCGACCGAACCTTCATCCCTGGATTCCTGATAATTATATGTTTCTTCAGTAAAATTTCTAAGATATTCATTTGCAGGAAGAACCGAATTTGCTATTAGCTGTTCATATTTTTGAGAAGGCAGGTAATAGACCTCATAACTTTTAGCATTCAGGCTATAAGCGATTTTGGGTATTTCTCTCAGAGTAGGATCTACAGCAGCCAATATTAATTTATCTTTAATCTTATCATCAAATTTAACAGGAATGACCTTGTTGGAAATCATCAGTTTTTTTAATTCTTCACCGGCAGAATTTACCAATTGCTTAATGGTGATGATCTTTTCCCCCTCAATTTCTTCAGGATCAATCTCCAATGTTCTAAATGCATAGAGATTTGCTACTTCACGGAAGATAATATCATGTTCGTATTTAAAATCCTGAACAAGGATCTGGGCGAGGTTTCTTTTAGCCAGACCATTCCCATTGGAATGCAATTTTTCATTATTTTTGGTTAAGACAGCTTTAGCAAGGGTCTGGGGATCGATAATATTCTTCTTTAGAAGTATATCTCCAAGCTTATTGGAGATATCTTTATCCAAATCGAATTGTTTTGAAAAAGGCAAATCTGTTTTAGTCCGAATCATTTTCTTATAGTATTATCTATTACACCTGGTTTTGTAGGATTTATTACCGCTGTTTCAGCAGAAACAAGGGTTAAAAATATCATTACTATTAAAATGTATATAGCGATAGCTATCTGAACCCATTCAATAAAATTCTTAATCCTGTAAACAGTATCGCTTTCATAATAGTTTGCCAGTTGAAGGGCAGACTTTTTAATATTACCGGTTTCTTCACCCTGCCTGAATTTTGAAATGGCTGTTTCAGGGAATACACCTGTAGCAACAAGAGCATCGGAAATTCCCACACCTTTTTTCATCATAATAGGGAGAGCAATAGTTTTAATTCTTTCCTCAATATATTTATTTCCCAAAGCTTCGGCAGCAACTTTAATAGGAGCAACGCTTACTGCGGAGCCGGAATAAAGCGTATAAAATATCCTGCAGAAAATTTCGATATAAGTTTTATGCAGGATATCCCCGATAATAGGAAGCTTTAATAATTGCTTATCGAACCATACACGCCCCCTGGGATGATTATAAACAAAAAAGCCAACCACAATAGGAAGAATAACCAAAGCTATAATTGCATATATATATTGCTGACAGAAATCAGCAACATCCAAAGTAACCTGAGTCATCGGAGGAAGTTTAACATTAAGACTGGTAAAGAGTTTTGCAGTTTCAGGGAAAATATACATAACATACCAAATAACTGCGGCGTTAAGCAAAAGAAGAGTAACCAAAGGTGTAATGAGAGCGCTTCTTAAATTTCTTTTAAATTCATGTCTTCTTTCCAGGAATTTAGCTGTTGCCCTGTAAATCTCAGCCATATTACCGCTCTTGGAAGCAAGTCCAAGCATATATGAAGTAAAGAATCCGAATATGTTCTTATGCTTCATAAAAACTTCTTCGCTATCAAGACCCTGTTTAAGATCTTTGCTGATCACTTTTAAAGTTTCTTTTAAAGACTTATTCCTTGTATCCTGAATGAGGAAAGTAAGGATTTCGCCGTATGGCATTTTTTCTTCGAGCATATCGGCACAGACTTTAACAAACATCAGAATATCGGAGTTAGAAGGTTTTTTACTAAATTCCAATAATTTTTTATTGACACTAATAACCTTATAACCCAGAAGGGATAATGCTTCAACTACTTCCTGTTTATTAAAGGCTTTTTGTTCACCTTTAACCGGTTTTTCAACCCCACGTCTTGCTTTATAGACAAATGTACTTTTCTTTTCGAAGGATTTGATACGGAAGTTATTTTGAATAGCAATTAAACCTGCTTTTTGCTTAGCAGTGGAAAAAGTATCGGCAGCAATTACGCCGCCGATAACCTGACCATCTAATTTTTCTGCTGTGAACTTTAATTCGATCATAAAAAAAGTTATTATTAGTTAACAGTTGTAGCCATTGATGTTGGAGAAACAACACAAGTAACAGTTGCAAAGCTATAGGTTTTACCAGCTACGACTCTTGGTGTTGCAGTAATAGTATATGAAGTAGCAGAGATAGCTGTTTGTGCGTAAGTTCCATTAGTAGTACCTGTCATACTTGCAGGAATTGTATATCCAGCGTTTCCAATACCACCAGTATTAAAAGTATTTCCACCACCGCCCATAGCGACAGGTTTAATAAAGAACTGCTGAGCGTTGGCACCGATTGCCATACACTGAGAAACGAGCTCATCTTTGATTGATTCATCATGTGATGCGCTGAATAGATTGATACCTGCAACAACAGCGATACCAACTACGATAACGCCGAGAACGATAAGTAATAATTGCTGCTGACCCATAATAGAACTCCTTTAATTGTTGAAAAAAATACTCACATTATATAGTTATAGAAATCATTCGTATTTGGTGATTCAAATCAGGTGCCAATCAATTTTTACCTTGTTTCTATCTAAAAAGGCCCAGTTCTCGTTCAATTTTTGTATTATTTTTATAATTATTGGACTTATTGTACCAAGTTGGGACTAAATAATTTTAATCATATTATTCCAAATAATAGCGTATATCGGCCGGACGAGCTGCTATATTATTCCAAAAAGGAAGTGTAATAGCAGAAACCGGCGGTTTATATTCTATATTCGCTGTTCCTGACAGCGAAACTGGGCTGGGAGTAATTAAATTACCGATAATAGTTGGGGTACCGGACATAGATATTGTGCCTAAAGCTATAATATTGGCATCAATTTCAGAACTTCCCGACATAGATAAATTTCCGGCGATATATAACCCTAAAGCACTTCCCTGCGGATCATTTGTAGTTAACCGATTGCCACCTGAGAGGGATACATTTCCGGTGACCAAAATAGCACCATAACCAGTAAAGGTAGCAGAAGATAAATTAAGGCTACCGTTAACGATAATAATTGCTGGATGTGTTTTTGTTCCTAATGTAACAGGGCCGTTAAATGTTGTATTACCCGGGTAAACAATAGTAGCAATACTAGTGAAATCATCCGGGTTAAAAGTGGGAATAGGAACCTGGGGGACCTGTGAATAAGCCGGATCTCCATCCGGATTTATAACCGGGGTAACAATATTAGATAGTTTACCTGAAGCAGTTCCGGAATAAGTTAAAAATCCATTTATAGATGAAGCATTGCCAGAAACGGACATATTACCATCTACCTGTACATCAGCATTGCCGGAATAACCGGGAGCGGGGACAATAGAAATATTACCACTCATACTAAGATTACTGCCGGTGAGCAATGCATAATTCATAAAAGAAGGGATAGATTGGATGGGGACATGAAAGTATGCAACAATTGTTTTGTAAGTTCCCTGGAAATTAGCATAAACATTTGCTTTAACCAGAGTATCACCTGCAAAGATAGTATCAACGACAGTATATTGAGCGGAACCATTAAAAAAGTTTCTTGTTTGAGGAGAAGAAACCCTCCAGGAAGTACTATCAGCAAGGCGGGAAAATATCATCTGCATCATACTGTTACCAATATTTCTTGCCTGAGTGTCGCCATAATAACTAACAGAATTCTTTAATGAATTATTGATATTATCGTTAGTAAACAGATTATAAACGCCAAAGATTGCCATACTTCCCAGAAGGAAGATCAACAGTGCTTTTCCCATATCAGCCTCCTCATAAAATTATGTTGAAATCGTATCTTAAAATAAAATCAATACTTATTTTTTTCACACGAGCAATCCGGATAATTACTCCCAATAATACCTAACATCAGAAGGACGGGCTGCAGCAGAGTTCCATATAGACTGAGAAATAGAGATAACCGGAGGTTTATATTCGATATTAGCAGTACCGGACAGAGCTACTGGTTTTGGAGTTATAAGATTACCAATAATAGTAGGCGTACCTGACATTGCAACATTCCCCAGAACAATCATATTAGCATCAATTTCGGAATTACCTGACATGGCTAAATTGCCAGCCACATATAATGCCAGGGAGCTTCCCGTAGTGTCCTGGGTAGTTAATCTATTACCACCGGAAAGAGCTATATTTTGTGTTACCAAAATTGATCCATATCCTGTAAATGTTGCAGAAGCGAGAGTAAGATTTCCCTGGACAATAATAACAGAAGGATTTTCTTTTGTACCTAAGGCAATAGGGCCATTAAAAGTAACATTACCTGCATAAACTTTTGTAGCAACACCCAGGTAATCATTGGGGTTAAAAGTCGGCACATTAACCGCGGGCACTTTGGAATAGGCCGGGAGATTATCAGGATTATTGACAGGCTGCACAATATTATTAAGTTTGCCTGCTTCATTATTCGAATAAGTTAAAAATCCGTTTATAATAGATGCATTACCGGAGACAGCGAGATTGCCATTTACCTGAACATTTGCATTACCATTATAACCCGAAGCGGGAACAATTGACACATTACCGCTCATGGAAAGATCACTGCCGGTGAACAAAGCATAATTCATAAAAGAAGGAATTGTTTGAGAATTAGCATGAAAATATGCAACCAATATTTTAGGTTTTACTATATTGGTATCGGTGCCATTATATTTTGCATAAACAGTTGCTTTTACCAGATTACTATCACCGTTAAAAGAGACCGGCCCAACAACAGAATAATTTGCAGAGCCATTAAAGAAGGTTGCTGTGGCATAAGATACCCTCCATGAAGGGTGATCTGCAAGATTGGAAAATATCATCTGCATCATACTATTGCCGATATTCCTGGTCTGAATATCGCCATAATAGTTAATAGAGGACTGTAAAGAAGTTTTGATATTCTGGTTGTTGAAGAGGTTGTAGACGCCAAAAATCGCCATACTTCCTAAAAGAAAGATCAGTAGCGCTTTTCCCATCTCAGACTCCTTTTAATGGAACAATTTTTAGTGTCATTTATTTAAGATTCATCGGTTTAATTTTTCGAGTATATTCAGCAGTCTGATAATAATTATTGATCAGATCGGCAGATTCGGCTTTCATATAAACTTTTACAATACGGATTAATTTTCTCCCGTTAACAGAAGTATCAGAGATCTGAACTCCTGTAGAATCGAAATAGGTAAACTGGCAATCCCTTACCAAAGCCACAACCCGGGAGACATTATCAATTGATTTGAATAAAGGTTTATCATTCGGATTGGAAGTAATATGAGCCTGGGAAGTATCTCCCAGATAATATTTTATAGTATGGACAACAGTAGGAACATCTCTAGAGTAATTTGTATCAGCTAAATAAGTGAGCTGATTGAGACCTGAAGAAGTAATTTTAACAGTTGAAGACGGAACACGGTAACCAATTTTATACAAATCGTATTCGACAACAACACCTAAGCCACTAAGATTACTCTGAACCATACCGTTGGTAGAAATTTCACGTGAATTATTGCTGACCTGAAAATTAACTCTCAATAAAAGCATAAGAGCTAAAGAGCCGACAATTACCGAGCCTATTATATCTAACCAAGTTCCCATAATTTATTTAATAATATGAAATTACTTTACTTATTTTTAAGGTATCGATGAAAAACAGATACTTATTATAAACGGAAATATCGACCCTTTTGGAGAATGTTCTAACAGAACTGTAGACTTCAGGGTCCATATTGCCAGTACCGGTTGTACAATAGCTTACTTTAGCTTTGACATTAAAAGTACCCAGAATACCGACTGTATCAGTTTCGGTATAATTATTATAATCATCCACGTCATTAAAGGTAGTGAAAGTTGTTTCCCCCGCATCTTTCCCTAAAGATCCCGGTGCAGTTAAAGAATCAGGAACAGAAACCGATTTATTTACAGTTTGCTGGTCGAAGGATTCAGTTTGAATTTGATCCATTAAAGTTTGAGCAATACCAGTAGCTGTAATTACCGCCTGATTAGTGAGGGTATTTTTAATCTGGCCGGATTCTGATGAATTAACGCCCAGAATAAAAATGGACATAAGGACAAGTGCACCAATTACGAGCATCATTTGACCAGTACTCATTCAAACAACCTAATATTTTATAAAAATATATCCGAATAAGGTCGCAATAAATATGCCATAATAGTTGGTTGTAAGAAGTTAGTATTAATTGGTGTATTAGTCAAGAAATAATTCAATTATTGTATAGTTTGTTCAATAATTGCAATATGCGCCGGAAATAGGAATATATCCATTAGTAGAATATAATACCTCTATGGGTATTCTACGAGTATTCTATGGGTATTCTATGGGTATTTCGGTATAATGCTGCAATATAGACGATATATGGCAGAGCGCCATTCGATTATCCCAGAATGAGACATAAATATTAAAAAGAGTAAGGTAATTTTTACATAAATTAAACCTTTTAGGGGAATAATTTGACTAAGAATAATGAATCTACAACCATATAAATTTACCTTATGAAAATATCCCTACTATTTTTTCTTATCATTTTGGCTCAAATAAGCATATTTTCTCAAAATTATTCTATTTCTGGACAAGTAGCTGATTCTACAACGAAAAAGCTATTGGGGAAGGCCAATATAATTTTAACACATTTACCGGATTCAAAAGTAACGGGAATAATTGCCGATAATGACGGTAAATTCAGGATTGACAACATTGTAAAGGGGAAATATTTACTTACGGTATCATATCTTGGTTACAAATCGTACAAGAGGAATATAGAAATTGACAGGACGATGGAGATGCCCAGGATACTTCTTAAGCCGGAAGGGATAATAATGCACGAGGTTAAGATAACGGGGCAGACATCAGGGGTGACAATAAATAATGATACGACCGAATACAGTGCTGATGCATTTAAGGTAAATAAGGATGCCGTAGCAGAAGACCTATTGGAGAAAATGCCCGGGATAACAGTACAGGATGATAAAGTTCAGGCGCACGGAGAAGATGTAACAAATGTTTTAGTTGACGGTAAAATGTATTTTGGTTCTGATCCAAACGCGGCAATAAAGAATATACCTGCGGAGATAATTGAAAAGATACAAGTATTTGATCAGCAGAGTGACCAGTCAAAATTTACCGGATTTGATGACGGCAATACAACCAAGACAATTAATATTGTTACCAAATTGAGGGTTAAACAGGGAACATTTGGAAAACTATACGCGGGTTATGGAGATCAGGATAAATATTCGGCAGGCGGAAATTATAACTTGTTCAATAATGATCAGAGGATATCATTACTAACACAATTTAATAATGTGAACGTACAGAATTTTTCAAGTGAGGATCTGTTAGGAGTGATGTCTTCAAGCGGCCAGGGAGGAAGAAGGGGTATGGGAGGTGGTGCTGGAGGGAGAAGAGGAGGTGGTGGCAGCACCAGTGGAGGAAATACAGGATTCGGTACAGGACAAGGTGGTCCCGGGGGAGCGAATGCTTCAAATTTTCTTGTAAGCCAAATTGCAGGTATAAACACAACCAAGGCATTTGGGTTAAATTACACAGATAAGTGGGGAGAGAACTTTGATGTTAACGGAAGTTATTTTTTCAATCTGACAAACAACAATGCCAACTCATCAAGCAACAGGGATTATTTTCTGACTTCCAGTACGGCGCAGAGTTACAACCAGAATACAGCATCGGGGACTAAAAATATTAATCACCGGTTAAACTTCAGGATGAACTACCAGATTGATACTTCAAATTCAATAATGTTCCATCCGATATTTTCCGCACAGCAGAATAATGGGACGAGCATAAACTTAGCAAACACATTTTCGGGATTAAGTCCATTAAGCACCACCACCAGTTCATTTAGCACTAATCTGACGGGAATAAATTCATCGAATGAACTATTATTCCGGCATAAATTTGACACTCCCGAGAGGACAATTTCACTTGATTTTAATGGATCATACAATAAAAATTCAGGAGATAACAAGCTTTACGCGGAGGACTTATATTTTAACAATGCAATATCTTCGGATACCTTAAACCAGGTTTCCGATTTACTGAAACAGGGTTTAGGGGCTTCGTCAAGCATAGTTTATACAGAACCGTTTACGGATTACGGGATGCTTCAATTTAATGCAAGGTATAATTATTCTGAAGATAAGAGTGACAAAACGACTTTTGACCAATTAGTGAGCTCATCAAATGTAGATACGGGACTAAGCAATGTTTACAAGAAATATTATACAACGCAGAGTTACGGAGCAGGTTACCGGTTCAGGAAAGAGAGTTTATCATTTGCATTAAGTGTAAATTATAATATATCCGAATTAAGAAACAGGCAGACTTTCCCATATTCGAATGAAATGGAAAGAACATTTTATTCTGTAATGCCTTCTGTAATGTTTCAGTACAAAATATCCAATGATGTAAACCTCCGTTTTTTTTACAGGACAACGAATGATGATCCGAGTGTAGACCAACTGCAAAGTGTACTGAACAATTCAAATCCGACCCAGTTATCGATAGGCAACCCATCATTAGCCCAGGACTATAAACATACATTTAACCTGCGATACATGGAAACAGGTTTTGAACATCCGCATTCATTTTTCATACTACTTGGCGGCACATTTACCGAGAACTATATAGGCAACCGGACTATAATAGCATTAAAAGACACTACGGTATTAAACGGGATAGTGCTTAACAAAGGGAGTCAATTATCAGTTCCGGTAAATCTTGACGGATACATAAGTCTCCGGTCATTATTTACATACGGTTTTCCGGTTGAATTATTAAAATCGAACCTTAATTTAAGTGCCGGAGCAAATTATACAAGGACACCGGGGATAATAAATGGAGTTATGGATAAGGTGAACTCATTTACATACAGCGGGGGGCTTGTTATAAGCAGCAATTTCAGCGAGAAGATCGATTTTACAGTATCCACCACAAGCAGTTTAAATATAGTAAGAGACAATGTAGAGGCAGCGAGCAACAGCAACTACTTTAATCAGAATTCAAAGATCAAATTGTACTTATGGATATGGGAAGGTTTTATTCTGCAGAATGAAATTAATCATCAGTATGATAACGGGTTAAGCTCATCATATAACAGAAATATTATTCTATGGAATATGAACATCGGGAAGAAATTCCTTAAGAATGACAATGCAGAGATAAGGTTTTCAGTCAACGATTTACTAAATAAGAATACGGACATTCAGCATAATATAACTGATACATACACAGAGGATGTAAGATCAAATACGTTAGGCCGATATTACCTGTTATCTTTTATTTATAATATGAGTGCATTTTAGGTTTATCCGATAAAATATGCTCCGCTTTTTCTTTTTTATTATAAGGGATGATATGGTTAAAAAACATTCATGTACCTTCCATTTAAATTCCTGATTATTAAAATAAATTGTTATGTTTGAGGTTAAGACAATTTAACCAGAATTCTAAGGAGAATTATAATGAGCAAAGGTCTTATAACAAAGAAAGCAAGTAAGAAGGAACCTACTAAAACAATGAAAGAAAAGAAAGCAGCTAAGAAAGCAAAGAAGGAAGAGAAGAAAAGCAAGGGTTAAGCGGTAGATTATTATTAATATTACTGAACTAATTGGATATTTAGCTTCTGCGCTTATAGCCGTTTCGCTGATGATGAGCGGCATAGTGAAGCTAAGGATTATCAATTTAACCGGAGCAATTTTCTTTGCTGCATA
>JARLHC010000089.1 GCA_031292455.1 Ignavibacteriaceae bacterium | reverse complement strand
CTGAAGCTGGCATACATAGGTGACGGAAATAATATGGCGCATTCATTGCTACACGGATGTTCAAAAGTCGGAATGAATATTACAATTGCATCACCTTCAGGATATAAGCCTCTGAAAGAAATAGTTGAGGAGTCCAATGTCAATGCAAAATACATGGGGAGTAAAATTGAAATAACCGAGGATCCTGTAAAAGCTGTAAAAGATGCTGACATTATTTATACAGATGTCTGGGCAAGCATGGGACAGGAAAAAGAAGCGGCAGAGAGAAGGAAGAAATTTATTAGATACCAGGTCAACAATACTCTTGTCAGGAATGCAAAGGATGATTATATCTTCATGCACTGTCTTCCTGCACACAGAGGTGATGAAGTAACAGATGAGATATGCGATTCTCCAAACTCAGCAATCTTTGATGAAGCAGAGAATCGTCTTCATGTACAGAAAGCTATAATGGCTTTGGTGATGTAGGAGCAATTACTCGTCGATCTTAACTTCAATTTGGACTATCTTGTATCCCTTGATAGTCTCAAATGCGCCAAAGATGACTCCAACTAAAACAGAGATCATTCCCAACAGGAATAATACGGTAACTATAAAAGTGAGTTCCTGCGCACCAGTGTAATATTCAAAACCTATTGACAGAGATGTTATTACAAATAATGCGACAGCAATTGTATAGGATAAAACGGTATTCCTTACAAGTTTTACCCTATAACCGAGGGCCTGAAGCTGCTTTGAGATACTGGCAATCCGCACATTTTCTTCCAGATTAATTGCTTTATCAGCATACTTATTAAGTATTTTCCTACGTTCTTCGTTGAGCAACCTGATCCTGTTCACTACCATTGAATACTTATTATTTATTCCGAGGATTAATAAACCACAGGCGGAGATCATGATGCCGGGAGCCAGCATAAGCTGTATTACTTCAATAATTGAGATTTTGTTCATAATTCAAAAACAGCTAAAAAATGATTTAATATTTAATAAGGGATGGGCTCTAAATTTCAGTTCTTTTAATGAAATCAGTAATTACTTTATCATTTGAGTTTATGAGTTCATCCGGAGTTCCAATAAAGTATATAATACCTTCATAAAGTAAAGCAACCTTATCCGCCACATTTTTAACACTATACATATCATGTGTAACAACAATGGAAGTTACGTTCAATTTTCCGCTTAATTCCTTTATCATATTATCAATTGAATCAGACATAATCGGATCGAGTCCTGTTGTAGGCTCATCATAAAAGATATATTCAGGATTGGTTGCAAGAGCCCTAGCAAGGGCCACCCTTTTTTTCATACCTCCCGACAGTTCAGAAGGTTTAAGTTTCTGGATGCCCGGGAGTCCGACAAGTTCAAGCTTTTCAGATACGATTTTGTTTATTTTGTTCTGAGGCATTTTATGTATTGCCTCAACCAGTGGAAGGCCGATATTTTCTTCAACAGTCATTGAATCGAATAATGCAGAGCCCTGGAATAGAAAACCGAATTTCCTTCTCATTTCATATAGTTGTAATGCACTTAGTTCGCTGACAATCTCTCCTTCCACCTTTACAACTCCTAAATCGGGCTGTAATAGACCTACTATAAGTTTAATAAGAACGCTTTTTCCCTCACCGCTGCGGCCGATAATAACAATAGTCTCCCCTTTAGTAATGCAAAGGTTAACTCCCCGAAGGACCAGGTTCTTGCCAAAACTTTTATGCAGATTAATTATTTCTATCATAACACTTTCTTTTTCATAATTCAAAAATATGGAAAATTTAACTTGAATTAACTTCATTTCATTCATTTTTGTAAATTAGATTTATAAATTAAAACTATTCCGGAGTTCCAATGAAAACCCCAGGGTTACTTTTAGCACTTCTTTTATCACTTCCAATATTTGCACAGCAGACATATTATCGCGAAAATAAGTTCTGGATGACCTCTCCGGGTGCATTTAAATCAGGATTATACGGAATTGATAACCCGGCACTTTTAAGTTATCAGAGCCACCCGGATGTTTATTTTACATGGACAGACGAAACAGGCAAATGGAATGAGCTTAACAATTGGGGTTTATTTGCTGCAGTGCCCAATTTCAGCTTTGGGTTAATAAATCAGAAATACCTGAATCAAAGTGTTACAGATTATAAATTATCCGCGGCAGTTGGTACTGAAGCGTTCAGTCTAGGATTAGGATACGGTTGGTCGTCAGGAGACCTTGGATATTTTGAAAGGTCAGATCTGATTACGATAGGGGCTCTTGTACGTCCCAATCCATATGTTTCAATCGGATTTGCAGGAAATATTCTTTTTTCAGGACAAAATGAAGGCATGCTTGACCTGGCAATCCGTCCTTTAGGAGACGAGAGAATATCATTATTCGGCGATTATGTTTTTAAGAACTATCTAAGTAATCTTGATAATCAATGGAGTGCCGGCGTAGCATTGGAAGCTTATCCCGGATTCAGATTAACGGGAAGATATTTTGAAAACAAATACTATACAGTTGGGATTGAGCTTAGTCTTGGAAATATTTCATTCTCAAGCATGTCAAATCTAGATAAAGACGGAAAATATCAATATAACACGTACGGGATAAGAGTAGGGGGATACGACAGGAATCCATTACAGACACTCAAAAAGAATAGTGATTATGTTGAATTGAATCTTTTGGGAAATATGAAATACACCCGGTTCCGTTTTTTTGATAATTCAAATACTTTGTATGAAATAACCGAGGCGATCAAAGCGGCGAAAGAGGATCAATCTATTGCAGGTATTGCAATCAACACTTCCGGGATGAATATAAACCGAGTACTTCTTTGGGAACTTAGAGAAGAGCTGAGAAAATTCAGGGAAGCAGGGAAGAAAGTTTATATTTATATTGACCGCGCCGGAATTGAGGCCTATCATTTTGCTTCTGTAGCAGATAAGATAGTAATGGATCCGGACGGATTGATAACTTTAGAGGGATTCATGTATGGGAAACAATATTACGCAGGTACATTGGAAAAGCTTGGTATCAGTTTTCATGAATGGAGGTACTTTCAGTTTAAATCTGCTTACGAGGTATTAGCCCGTAGAAACATGAGTGAGGGAGACAGTATTCAATTACAAAAGCTTATAGATGATTTTTACAGCCTTGCTAAAACAGATATTTGTAAAGGAAGAAATATTCCATCTGCAAAGTTTGATGATCTTGTTAATAATTCCGCATTATTCCTTCCCCAAGATGCAATTGACAATAAATTAGCAGATACATTAGGAAGATGGGAAACAGTAAGAGAGTTAATTAATAAAGAGGGCGGAGGAGATAAGAATTTTATTCAACCCGGTTCAATATCGAAGTTTAACCTTCCAAATGACAATTACTGGGGGAAAAAACCAGAGATAGCACTAATATATGCTGTTGGTGTCTGCGATATGGATGAAGGGATAGCTGCACGTAAACTCGTAAAATATGTCGATCAGGCAGTGAAAGATAATAATGTAAAAGCTATTATACTGAGAGTTGATTCTCCCGGAGGCGATGGTCTTGCGTCCGATATTATTGCTGATGCATTAAAGAAAGCCAAAATGAAAAAGCCAGTAATAATTTCCCAGGGTTCTGTAGCTGCATCCGGAGGATACTGGTTATCGATGTATGGTGATAAAATTTTAGCTGCCCCAAACACTATTACCGGTTCGATAGGTGTAATAGGGGGATGGGCATATAATAATGGGTTCAAAGAAAAACTGGGATTATCTACAGATTATGTTAAGAAAGGAGAGCATGCAGAACTTGGATTCGGAATGACACTTCCTTTTATAGGATTAACCCTTCCCGATCGGGATCTTACCTCATTTGAACAAAAGAAGATTGATAATACTATATTAGCAACGTACAAAGAATTTGTCGGTAAAGTAGCTTCCGGAAGAAACAGGAGCACATCATATATTGATTCAATTGGTCAGGGAAGAGTTTGGTCAGGATATGACGGAAGAAGTATTGGGATTGTTGATAGTTTAGGAGGAATGCAGGAAGCGATTGAGCTTGCCGTTAATAAATGCGAGTTGGCAGGGAAAGAATTTGAGGTTAAGGAATATCCACCTGCTCCTTTATTTAACGTGAATTACTTCATGCCTAAGATTCAAGGATTCCAGGTAGAAGAAGAACCCATAATAAAGGCAATCAAGTTCCGGCTCCGATATAATGGGGCACCATTGCCAGTTCTTCCTTTGGAAGAAATGGATTATGTCCCATTATATTGAAAGGTCCAATTAAATAAGACCCAGGTCTTTATTTAATTTCGTCAATCTGGAAAACAGGTTTAACATCCACAGGGAGGTTGGATAATTTATTCCTTAGTTTCTCCATTGAAGGTGATAGGACAGCATATTTTGCAATAAATATCTTTGCTCCATCATAATTACCAGTGGCCTGTATCATTAAAACTTTATTTGCAAGATCTTTCAGAGCAGGATAGATCTTTTCCAGGTTGACACTGACTTTTTCGGTTTTACTATTATATTCATAACCGCCGTTCTCAAGCAAGTAGTTATAAATAATAGCATTTCCGCCACCATGAGCTTCATTAATCCCAAAACGAACTGTTCTAAAAATACTTGCGAGGAAAGTAATGTACGTCTCTTTATCAAAATCTTTTTTATAAACCCCTTTTTCAATCATAAAGATATTATTATACATGCCGAGAATATCAGCCTTGCATTCCTCCAGGGTCGAATAAGTTTCTTTAAGTTCTTTCTTAACTTCGGTTTTAACTCCATTTACTGTGATTGTGCCCGGACCTACCCCATGTGACATTTCATGCATAAGCGAATGATTAAAGAACCCTTCAAAAGTAACATACTGGAGCTGATCCTTTTCAAGGACAATATTGGCAATAGGCAATAAAAGCTTTTCAAACTTTGCTTCATGTACATTTTTAAGCATTACCTTTTTAGAACCCTTTGCCTCACGAACTTTTTCATCATTAGGAAGATTAAAGGCGAGGGTCTGTACTCCCGCGTTTGCATTTCCGCCGGAATAAATTTCATTAACAACCATCATTGGAGATTCGGAACCTCTGCCGGTATTTTTATACTGCTGACCGATAGGGAGATGATCTTCTATTTCGGAAAGATAGCTTGCGAACTTCTCAAGTTTCCGGCTTTCAACCGGATCCTTTATTGTAACATAGCTTTCAAAGGCTGCTTTATAATTGAAAAGGTTATCCTCATAAACTTCATACGGGCCAATTACCACTTCGATTTTAGAGTCTTTAACATCCATCCATGCCATATCGCTGTCGAAATAATCATTTGATCCAAATGCTTCAGCCCTAAGCAAAAGATATTTCTTAAGAGAGGGATTCTCGCAAAATTCTGCAGCTTCTTTTAAAAGCCGAGATGCTTTATCCAATTTGTCTTTATAGAAGATAGAATAAGGGATAGCTTTGAGTCCTCCCTTATCTTTTCTTATAACTGTCAATTCGGAAGTAAAAGCATCTTTATCTTTCGGGTGAGTATTGATCCATTGATTGAATTCATCTTTTGACATTTTGGGAGGATAGAAATTAGCTCCGAGGGGTTTCTTCTCTTTTCCATAAAACGGCTTATCATTATCGAGCCGGTCAAACGGTCCTGACATTATATTAAAATATTCAAGTGCAAGTTTATCAAACCGACCATTTGAAGATTCCAATTTAGTTTTAACGGCAGCATTTTTTGAATAGGCCTGATCCTGGAAGATATCATCCATTATCTTTGAAGCAAGGTATAGCTTGCCGACAACCATTTTTTCTTTTTGATCAAGAAGAGTTGAATCGTATTTCAATTCAACAGGAACAAACTGTGATATTTTTCCTTTAAGCATTTGAATATCCTTTTTACCCTGTGCGAACATTAATGCGGAACTTAATAATACAATTAAATACAGATTTGATAATTTCATTTTATAATTATCCTATTATATAAAAAATTAAATGTATGTAATGGTATTAAAAATTAGGATATGATTCAAACGAATAAAAGAGGTCAGGCCGATAAGGTACAAAGCAGTTTTTTTCTGGCAACCTGGAATATTGTTTCATCATAAGGAAAATCCAGTTCGGTTTCACAGATGTAAACCGGGGAGGAGTCATTTTTCAGGATACTTAATAAAGCATTGTATTGGGAGCTTTTATTAGCAAAATTATTGAAAGGGATTGTTTGGAGTAATTCTGTCTTTATGGATTTTTCAGGATAATTCAACGGATTGATGGTGAAACGATTAAATTTATAAATATTAAATACTGCAGATATATTATCCGGGATAATAAAATATCCTTTATCCTTAGAGAGGGAATTCTCACTTATCAATAATACATCCATATTTTCCTGTACAAATTCATAAAGTGCTATACCTTCATCAAGGATAGGATTTATCTGTGAGATCACCCATTTAATTAATTCTGCGGAATCCTCGAGGCTTTCAGAATCTTCAGACTTCTTATCAGAGGGTTGAATATTTCCTGTATAAGAAATTTCCTCATCCAACAAGAATAAATCTTCCTCCGGAGTTTCAGTTTGAATAATAGATGATTTGAGGCTTTCAAGTCTTATAGCCAAATTTACGAGTTCACTTAAGGCAGGATAAATCTTAAACTTTCTAATATTTAACAGGTATTCTTTAAATGTTCCCAGAATTTTATAAGTAATTAATTCTGAATCCTGTTCCGGATTTATAAGAGTATTTATTAATATATCGTTCATATTGATACCTATTATTGGGTCAATAAAGACACAAATCATACCATTTTAATAGGTTATAAAGAGAGAATTTTGAAACAGGATCTTAATCAAATTGAGATAAAAAGGAGGGAATGCATCATTTTGAAACAATAAAGGGGGGAGATCAGGCAGTTACTTCCAACGGTTCCACTTCATCCTCTATAATTATTCTTTGTGAAATATCCTTTAATGAAGACCGGCTCTCCATCAATTCCGGAAGATATTCCGCGGAAGTTATGAATGTCCATAAATAGGAAACAATTGCATATATATCACCAGTAGTAAAATTATCCAGATCAATAGATATATAGAGTACAACGAGGAAAACGATAAGGAGAGTAAGGCGCATGAATCCGAAATTGAAACCATTATACTTTCCAATTTTAGACTGGACATTAGCCATTGATTTATAGATTGATCTTATATTTTCCGGTTTCTTTGTAACAAAAGTATCAACAATCGTTTCGTACTGATCATGCAGATCTTTCTGAAGATAAAGAACCCTGCTATTATAGAATTGGCCGATAATGCCGAGTGGAATAACAACCAGAAGGCATGCAACTGAAATTCTCCAATCGAAGATTGTGAGCGCACATATTGCTCCTATGATAGCAATTGACTGTTCCATTAATTCCGGAATTCTGTATTGAAGAAAATTTATATATTCATGAGAGAGCTGAGCCCTTCCGGCAACTACAGAAGTATTAATTTTATCCCGTTGTCCTTTTCGGCTTATTTTTGTTACAATATCGGCGAAAATATTCTGGAATATCCTTGGTTCATACATTCTTCTGACAGTACCGGTGCCTGAATTAATAGCATAAAGAAGAATCCATAAGAAGAGGGGGAGGAACTTAATAGGGGCGAGGTGAAAAACAGAACCATTTGCTTTCAGAATAAATTCATCAATAAGGGTACCGAATATCCAGGGTTCTATAATCCATGCAACATTCTCCACTACAGTCAGTGAAAAAATGAATAATATTTTTTTCTTATATGCTTTGAATAAATCCAGGAGTTTCATAAAAGTAAAATTTTATATGGTTAAATTTATCTATTAGATAATGTATAAACCAATCTATAAATTAGTCAGTTGAACTGAATTATTCTCTTTTTCTTGCAATTTATGCAGTTTTTGAAGGGAAAAAGAGCAAAAATGAATCAAGTTTTTAAGAGGTAGACCTTAGCAAAGAAGTAAATGGTCATAGCAGAACCGATAAAAATGACGATTATTCTAACTTTAGCCGGATCATATTTCCTTGCATAAAATGCTCCTCCGAAACCCCCAAGAACAGCGCCAACAATCATCACAGAAGTTTGAAGCCACAGAATAACACCTGCAGAGATAAAAATAAGAGCAGCCACACCATTTATGCAACTCCCAAGGACTACTTTGAAAGCGTTCATTTTATGGATATTATCCATTCCCATTAAGGCAAGAGCGGCAAGCATCATTATTCCCATGCCGGCTCCGAAGAATCCGCCATAAAGGGAAATAATTAATTGTAATATAATAGTGCCTGTAACTACTCTGAATCTACTTGGTTCTGCTGTTGTTCTTCTTTTTCTAATAGCCGCAGTTATTCTCGCACCGAAAATAAACAGGAAGTTAGCAATCAATAACAAGTAAGGGACCAATTCCATAAAAGTATTGGGAGGAGTTTTAAGCATGATAACGGAGCCGGCAATCCCTCCGATAAAGCTTGTAATAATCATCAGGGGCAAAATTTTTCTTTCTTCAATCAGTTCCAGGCGATACCCACCGATACTTGCAAGAGAGCCGGGGAAGAGAGCAACCGAGCAGATAGCATTTGAATTTATGGGAGGGACACCAGTAAACATCAGAGCAGGAAAAGCTATAAAGCTTCCACCTCCGGCAATAGAATTTATAGCTCCTGCAACAGCAGCAGCGAGAAAAAGTAATATCCCTTGAAACAAGTTCACAGTAGCCCTAAATTTTAGATGTAAATATATTTAATTCCAATTTGATTTAATCATCACAGGTGTATGATCTTTGCAATAGATGCTGCCGGTATGGTACCGGCAGTAAGTTTGGAGGAGAATTTAATGGAGAGGTGTTACGAGCTTAAATCTATTTTCTAATGATAAAAATCACAATATACATGCCATTGTTTATATTAACGTTTCTAAGAATTAAAAGGAGTCGAGTGTATTATTTCAGGATAAAGAGGAGGAAAAGATTAATATGAGACAGTTTATAAGTCAAACCCTCATAAAAGCAAATGGAATAAAAATTGCAGTGATAAATTCATGAAATAATGTTATTATAACGGAGTTAGTTGACAGAGGCAAAAATGATTGATTATGATACTGAGGTTCAAACGGATTTCGAATCGAAAATAATAAAATTAAAAAAAGAGTTAAACGGTGTAATTTTAGCTCATTATTACCAGGAATCTGAGATACAGGACCTGGCAGATTTTGTGGGGGACAGTCTTGAACTTTCACGCAGGGCAAAGAATACAAGTGCTGCTGTGATTATATTTGCAGGGGTACACTTTATGGCTGAAACAGCCAAGATATTGAACCCCAAAAAACTAGTATTATTACCGGATCTTAATGCAGGTTGTTCATTAGCAGATTCTTGTCCTGCTCCATTATTTAAAGCTTTCAGAGAAAAGCATCCTGATCATCTTGCGATTACATATATTAATTGTTCTGCTGAAGTAAAGGCATTAAGTGATATAATATGCACTTCAAGTAATGCGGAAAAGATAATTAACCAAATACCCCAGGAGCAGCGAATATTATTTTCGCCGGACAGAAACCTGGGAAAATATCTCATAAAGAAAACCGGAAGAGATATGCTTTTATGGGACGGTTCATGTATTGTACATGAAACCTTCAGCGAAAAGAAAATTATTGAACTTAAGACCAGGTATCCCAACTCAAAAATAATAGCCCATCCTGAATGTGAAGAGCACATATTAAAGAGAGCAGATTTTATCGGATCGACAAGCAAACTTCTTAATTTTGTTCAGGAGGATAGTTCATTAAGTTACATTGTGGCGACAGAGTCGGGTATTCTACACCAGATGAAGCGCTTTGTTCCGGACAAAACATTTATAGCCGCACCGCCTGAAAAGAATTGCAACTGCAACGAATGCCCATATATGAAACTTAACACGCTGGAAAAACTTTATCTCTGTATGAAGAACAAGGAACCTGAGATAAAATTAGAGCCACAACTTATAGCGAGGGCGCTTAAGCCGATTGAAAGAATGCTATCGATGAGTTAACCTTTTTTCAGAATTATCTTAAAAGTTGTACCTTCACCGGGAGCAGAATTTTTCACAAAGATCTTTCCTTTATGATACCCTTCAATAATTCTTTTTGAAAGACTAAGACCAAGTCCCCAACCCCTTCTTTTAGTGCTATAACCGGGGCGGAAGACATCTTTTCTTCTTTTAATTTCGATCCCTTTTCCGTTATCGGACACATCAATTTCAATGCGGGACCTAAAGTCCTTAACGTTGATTTGAATTTGACCTTTTTTATGATCAATTGCATCGAGGGCATTCTTGATTAGGTTTTCGATCACCCATCCAAACAATTCCGAATTAAGGAGAGCGGATGCCTCTTTATCACCGTCAACATTAAGGTCAACGACTTTACCTGTTTGTGGAAGTCTTCTCTGGAAGTATTCGGTTACTTTTTTAACCTCTTCATAAACAATGCGCGGTTTCAATTCCGGTATTGAGCCGATTTTTGAGAACCGGTGAGTTACCTTACTAAGTTTTTCAACATCATTTTCAATTTCATCTGCAATATCGAGGACTTTATCCGGATTGGAGTAATTACCCTTGAGCATTTCGAGCCAGCCCATAAGACTGGAGATAGGGGTTCCGAACTGGTGGGCAGTTTCTTTAGCCATGCCTGCCCAGATATTGCTCTGTTCATTTTTCTTTATATTGCTAAAGCCCATGTATCCGATTAAAATAAAGAGCGTGGCAAACAGAATCTGCAGGTAAGGGTAGAATTTAAGAGTATTTATAATGGCACTATCTCCATAATGGATCTTCTGCAGAACAATAGTATCCTGATAGGTAACATTTATGGGAGGATTTATGTTATCCATATCGGTTAATTTCTGAGTGAGCAATTTTGTAAGGTCAGCTTTGGAGAGAGTAGTGTCGATATCAATATTCCGTATATCAGATTTACTTTCAAGGTTTATATGATTTTTAGCATCAGTAAGGATAAGCGGGAAATTAATTGGTTTTATAATATTATCGAACAGGAATGAGATATCGTTATCAGGAGTGGAGTTATTGGCCACATATTCGATTCCCCTACCATAGAGTTCGACAATCTGCCTTTCAGCTTTTTGAAGTTTAGTAACAAGATTCTGAGTATAAAATAAAGTAGCGCTTGCAATAAGCAAAGCAATAACGAAAAGAGCAACCTTAAAGTTAACAGAGGGAGGGCCGCCGGACATCTTCATTCAGATTTTCCCTTAAAAAAATAAATTTAATTATATAATAATAGACTTTAAAATAAACTATTAAAAGAGAAAAAATAAACTACAGCACTTATTACATAGCGGAAAACGTTTGTGCCCTTTTAGGTCCTACCGAAATAATATTGATTTTTATTTCAGCAGCTTCTGAGATGAAATCCAGATATTGTTTTGTTTTATTTGGAAGGGAGGCATAGGAAGTACAATTTGTAATATCACTATTCCATCCTTGCAGGGTTTCATAAACAGGCTGAACCCGGGAGAGTCTGTCCACGTCAGTAGGGAAAGATTTGAGGATTTTACCATCGAGCATATAATTAACGCAGACCTTTATATTTTTGAAACAGCTAAGGACATCCAGTTTAGTAACGGCAACATAACTCAGCCCGTTAATTACGGAAGAATATTTAACCAAAGGTGCATCGAACCAGCCGCATCTTCTTGGCCTACCTGTTGTAGCGCCAAATTCAGAACCTGCGTTTTGGAGAAGTTTGCCATCAGAATCGAGCAGTTCAGTAGGGAATGGACCCATTCCAACGCGGGTAGTATAAGCTTTTACAATTCCAACTATTGTGTCAATTTTATTGGGAGGGATACCGGTACCGGTGCATGCGCCACCAGAGGTAGGATTGGATGAAGTTACGAAAGGATAAGTACCATGATCCACATCGAGGAGGGCACCCTGAGCTCCCTCGAGTAAAATCGATTTCCCTTCTGATATTGCATTATTTAAATAGACAGGGACATCCTTAATATACTTATCAATTTTTTTATCAAATTCCAAATAAGTTTTAATTATTTCTTCCACACCCAGAGCTTCGCGGTGATACAAAGCAGTAAAGAGATCATTTTTCTCTTTTAGGTTCCGGCGTATTTTTTCCTCAAGAACTTTTCTATTTAAAAGGTCGACAATCCTGATTCCTTTCCGTGCATATTTATCGATATAGCATGGGCCGATCCCTTTGCCGGTGGTACCAATTTTAGATTCACTGCTTTCGCCGATTGAATCAAGAAGTTTATGGTATGGCATAATCAGGTGGGCGTTATGGCTTATAAATAATCTTCCTTCAACATTTATCCCGAGTTTTTCAAGGAGGGCAATTTCATCAAGCAGGGCAACGGGATCGATAACGACTCCGTTACCAACAACGCAAATGCATTTATCTCTTAAAATACCGGAAGGGATTAAATGGAGGACGTACTTTTTATCGCCGATCTCAACGGTATGGCCGGCGTTAGCTCCGCCCTGGTAGCGAGCGACGATATCGAATTTCTCACTAAGGATATCGACAATTTTACCTTTTCCCTCATCTCCCCACTGGCTTCCGACCAAAATTGTAACGCTCATAAATACCTATAAAAATTGCGGATAATAAAAAACTCCGGATAAGGCCGGAGTTTTTGAAATTAATACAAACCTGTTAAAAACATTATTTGGTAAAGCTAGCGATTGCTTCGTCAATATTATTATATGATTCAAAAACAGTGATAAGCTTAGTAATAACCAAGAGGCTTTCAATCTTTTCGGTAGCCCCTGCTAATTTCATACTGCCATCTGATTTCTTCATTGTAGTAAGCCCGCCGATAAGCATTCCTATTCCGGAGCTATTCATAAATTTGACATCGGATAGATCGACAATTACATGTTTCTTCCCTTCATCAATGAGTTTATGTAAAAGTTCGTTAAAATCCTTAGTATCGTCACCGCCCATCACATTTCCCTTTAATTCGACGACAACGGCTTCGTATCTTTCCGTGTATTTTATTTTCATTAAAAACTCCTAAAATATTCGTTTCAATTTAATTAGATAGACTAATTTATGCAAGAAATTTTAATTATGTATGATAATATGTGATAATAAAATTATCCTAAAATCCATATATTTTAATAACGGAACTTCGCCATTTGAAAATCGTCTAAAAATATGAAATTCAATAAAAGAAAAAGCAAGAAAAACTTGGAATACCCGCAAATATTACAACTTGATGATGATTTTGCCTTAATCCAGAGGTTCATTGAAGGAGACGAGTCGACATTCAAGATCCTGGTACAGAGGCACAAGGAAAAAATCAGGAATATAATTTACTTAGTGCTTAATTCAAGTGATGCAGTGGATGATATTGCACAGGATGTTCTGATAACGACATACAAAAATCTAAAGAGTTTCAGATTCGAGTCGCAATTCTCAACCTGGTTATACAGGATTACAGTAAACAAATGCAAGGATCATCTGCGGAAAGTAAAAATAAGGAGTATTTTTGCACCAATTAAAGATGGTGAAGAGGACCCCGTTTATACGCCTGTAACGGAAAATAAAGATGTTTCAGAGATAGTGCAAAAGGCGATATCCAAGCTTCCTGAAAAGTTAAGGGTTCCGCTGCTTCTTAAAGATATAGAAGGATTCAGCTATCAGGAAATTGCAGAATCGATGGACTGCGAAATCGGGACTGTAAAATCGCGGATATTCAGAGCGAGGGAAGGTTTGAGAGAACTTCTTAAACCATTTGAGCAGGAGTTGATGGAATAATGGGAAATGATATAAATTTTGAGAGATTATCTGCATACATTGACGAAGAACTGTCGTCAGAGGAGAGGAATAAATTAGAAGAAGAGATAGCGTTATCGTCTGAACTGCAGAAAAAACTTACGGAACTTAAGAAATTAAAACAACTTACGGCTGCATCTGTAAAGCCGCTTGCCGAATCGCCATATTTAGAGACACGACTTTTTGCTTCACTTGAAGAGCATAAAGCACCCGCGAAAACGTATAAGAAATTTTATCCTATTACAGGGGTACTGGTACTGACAGTTCTGCTGATGATATTTTTAAAATATAACCCGCAGATTATTGAGCATCTAATAGAGAAGCAGAAGACGAACCTTGCAGGATTTTACAAACAGAATCTTAAGCCATTATTATTTGCCGCAGACCTTACAAACGAAGACATATTCAATTTTGCTTTTAACCGACAGCTTCCGCTGGATAAGACAAACAGTCAATACCTTCAGTTAGGATATGATACAACAGGAAACGGATTCTTTGAAATTAAGACAGGGAATGTTGCTTCAAACGAGAATAATCTTGGGAGATTTATAAAGGCGCTGAATTTAAGCCAGGAGCAGAAAGGAAAAGTAGATTCGATACTTCAAAACTATGCAGACGATCTGCAGATGCAGGTACTTGTTAATGACAAGAATACGGTAGCGATTAATCCGAACATCTGGAATTACAACAAAGCGATACTAGCCGATATAATTTCATTTGCCAATAATGCAAATAAAACGGAGTTTGCCAAAATTTGTCCTGTCGGCTTAACCAATTATGACAAGAGTTCTATTGTGAAAGTTATAAATGAAGTTAAGCAGGCAAGGGATAACCGTTACATTTTCTTTACGCCCGATACAATCTTTTCCGAGCACTATGATTTTGACAAGTCAAAGTTCAATGATGAGATGAAAAAGATGAAAGAGGAAATGAAGAAGGCTTCGAATGAATGGAAGAAGTATGCAATTAATCTTAAGCTTGACAATAACATAGTAAAGTTGAAGAATGATCCCTCGTGGGGGAAGAATTTTAAGGTACAGTTTGATCAAAATACAGTCAGGGTTAATATACCGGACATGATACCTGAAATTGAGCTTCCGAATGTAGACAGCATAGCAGTTCAGATAGAAAGAGCTGCAGATATAGTGAGGCACATAACAGTGAATATTCCTGATATAGCAATAAAAATTCCCAATGGAAGTCACGGTAAAAACGTATTTGATTTTAAGATTAATATTCCGGGACAACCCCATGAGTCAAAAGAGATTAAGGTTGACATGGATTCGATACTGAGGCAGTATCAAAATAATTACGGGCAATTTCCATTCCGGGGAAGGAGAGGGAATATTAATGTAGATTCTTTGTTAACGAGTATCAGATCGATGATGCCCGATTCCATATCTTATTTTCAGGGAGAGGAATTCAAAGTGGAGATGAAAGAATTTCAGAAAGAGATGAAGAAATTCCAGCAGCAGATGAAAGACATGGAGAAGGAGATGAAGAAGAATAATCAGGATTTTAAGGAGGTAAAAAAGCCTGT
>JARLHC010000088.1 GCA_031292455.1 Ignavibacteriaceae bacterium | reverse complement strand
CTCAAAGTTATTTTCTAGTGATATCCGCAGGAAATTATTTTCAATATAGCAATTTAATTTAATTGTAATTTTATCAAGCGTATCATATACTGCATGTTTGATAGCATTTTCAAAGAGAGGTTGGAGTATCATATTCGGAACTTTAAGATCAAGAACGTCTGTTCCAAACTCTTCGGTATAATCGAACTTATCTTCAAACCTTATCTTTTCAATTTCCATGTATAATTTAATATTTTTGAGTTCATCCTCAAGCCGGGTCTTATCCTTGCCATTATTAGCTAATGTATAGCGAAGAAAATCTGCTAATTTGAGAATCATACTTCTGGCCCTGTCGGGATCAATTGTTGTAAGTGCACTCATTGAGTTGAGGCTGTTGAAAATGAAATGAGGATTTATCTGAAATTTTAATGATTTCAGTTCTGCTTCGGTAACAAGGTTTTTAAGCTCAGCTTCTTTGACAATTCTTTCCTGAAGGCTGCTGTAATAAATTATAATATAGTAGAAAGATGTTATCAGAAAATAGAATAGGAGACCAATAAAAAAGCGCCAGCCGAGGGTTGAGTAGAAGAATTCAGCGTAACCATGGGCTTTTACGATAGAGCTGATAATTAAAAATCCAACGAGGAGCCAGATAAAGGAGGCAATAATTCCGGTAGTAAGGTGTTTAATAAAGATTTTATAATTTAAATCACCTTCGAAAGAAATATATTGAGTTGGGTACCAGAAGCTAAGACCCAAGCCGGCTAATAGAATGTTAAATACAATGCTATCGACGATAGAGAATCTTATTTCTATATTCAAGCCAAGGGAGATAAGCAGGAAATAAGCCAGACTCTCGAACAGCCAGAATAGAATATAGAAATAAATATTCCTTGAGCTTTTTAAGATCGGGTTATTCATTTCAGCTTAATATGATTTTACTTCGCCACCACCGAAAAGAACAACACCCTTAATATGAAGAGTGCCGGCTGGTTCAGTTCCAGAACTTACATATCTGTTTTTCTTATTAGAAAAGCCACCGAACAAAGGAGTAACATTTAAAATTACATCCCAATTATTAGGGACAATAATTGTTGAACCACCGAAAATCATAACAACATCTATTATATTTTCACCTGGAGCAAGTTTACATTGGGTAAGATCGATTTCGCTGCCACCGAAAATGGCAGTTATATTTCCGCCCTTGAAACTATCAGAATGGATTACTTTATGGCCGCCGCCGAAGATAGAGATATCATCGATATAATCTTTTTTAAGTGAAGAATCGTAATAATGCCTTTTCTCTGATTTTACAAAATCTGCTATATCATCCCTAAAATCTTTCTTTTCATCTGTATTTGCATCAGGTTGAGGAAATGGATTTCCAAAAACTCTGGATCTCCCATTTCGATGTTTAAAAATAAAATATATACCTAAAAGGATAATTAAAAGGGGACCGACATCTATTTTATCAGAAAAATAAATCAGTAATCCGGCAATAAATAAAACTGCACCAAGTAGTTTATTCCGTGAGTTAAACATTACTACAATACCGATGATAATCAATATAAATGGAAATGAAAAAATTTCAACGTCTAAATAAGGATGAAATGATTTTAACAGATATAATCCACCTATAGCGACCAATATAATGCCCAAAATTACCCTGCTTCCTAAAGTTCTATGCTCTTCCATATTCATTACCTTTTTGAAATATCTATAATAAAAGTATTGTATTTATGTAAAGGAAAGTAGGAAAAATCGGTGAAACAGGGAGAATTATCGGTAAAATTGTTATATTAATCTTTAATTTTAAGTAGAAACCCGGATAAAAATTTGTCTAAAGAAAAAATTTTAGTTACAGCCGCACTCCCATATGCGAATTCCCCAATCCATCTTGGCCATTTAAGTGGTGCATATCTGCCAGCCGATATATATGTGCGATATCAGAGATTAAAGGGAAGCGATATAATTTTTATTTGCGGGTCGGATGAACATGGAGTTCCGATTACAATCAGCGCAGATAAAGAGGAAGTAAAACCTCAGCAGATTATAGATCGTTACCATAATTTAAATAAAGATGCATTTAATAAATTCGGAATGAGTTTTGACATTTATTCAAGAACCAGTATTCCGATTCATCATCAGACATCAAAAGAGTTTTTCCTTGAATTCCATAATAGAGGACTTTTAAAAGAAAAAAAGACAAATCAATTCTATGATAAGAAAGCAAGGATGTTCCTTCCAGACCGTTATGTTGAAGGTACATGTCCTAATTGCGGATACCTGGAGGCTAGGAGTGATGAGTGTGAAAACTGTGGTACTTTATATGATCCCTCAGAATTAAAAAACCCAATTAGTAAAATAACAGGGGAAGCTCCGGTTCTTAAGGAAACTTCTCACTGGTTTTTTCCGCTTGGCAATTACCAGAAGAGACTTGAGGAATATGTCGATACATATAGCAAAAAATATGGTTGGAAAGATAATGTGATTCAATATTGTAAGGGATGGCTTAAGGATGGCTTGAAAGACCGAGCTATTACAAGAGATTTAGACTGGGGAGTTCCTGTCCCTCTAGATGGAGCTGAGGGAAAGGTTTTATATGTTTGGTTTGAAGCAGTTCTGGGTTATATTTCTGCTACGAAGGAATTATCTAGGGAAAAAGGGAAGGATAGCCTATGGAAAGAATACTGGCAGGGATCTAATACTAAATACATCGCCTTTATAGGGAAAGACAATATTGTTTTCCATTGCATAATATTTCCAGCTATGTTGATGGCATGGAATGACGGTGATAAGGAAAAATATATTTTGCCGGAGAATGTTCCGGCGAATGAGTTCCTGAATTTTGAAGGAAAGAAATTTTCGAAAAGCAGGAACTGGGGAATACATGTAATGGATTTTCTGAATATATTCCCGGCTGATCCCTTAAGATACACACTCGCTGCAAATCTACCGGAAACAAGGGATACTGATTTTGCTTGGGATGAATTTCAGGCTAGGAACAATAATGAATTGGCTGATATCCTCGGAAATTTTATTAACAGGACTTTCACTTTTGTACATAAACATTTTGATGGTAAAGTTCCTGATAAACATAAGCTTTTGCCTATTGACTATGATATGATCAAACTTGTTGCCGATTATCCTCAAAAAGTATCAGATCTGTTTGAGAACTATAAAATAAGAGATGGGGTCCTTGAAATTATTAATTTAGCCCGGGTAGGGAATAAGTATTTCAATGATTCGGAACCTTGGAAAACTATTAAAACAGACAGGGCAAAGTGTGCGACTACATTAAATATTTGTCTTCAGACTATTTATACCTTAGGTGAACTTTTATCGCCTGTGATTCCAAATTCATCGGAGAAAATATTTAATATGTTAAATGCCGGTATGGTAAGCTGGTTTGAGTCGGCTAAAGAGAATTTAGAGGTTGGGCATCAGATGAATAAACCTGAGATATTATTTCCAAAAATTGAGGATGAAGTAATTGCTAGGCAGAAAGAAAAATATGGTTCAGATGATACTTCTGAATTTCAATCTGAAGATGAACAAATAACTTATGATTACTTTATGAAAACCCAACTTAGAGTTGCTGAGATAATTGACGCGGAAAAAATACCGAAGAGTGAAAAATTATTAAAATTAAAAGTTAGATTAGCTGATGAAGAAAAACAGATTATAGCCGGTATTGCCAAACATTATTCTCCCGAAGAAATAAAAGGGAAAAAAGTTGTTATTGTAGCCAATCTAAAACCTGCAAAACTAATGGGAATCAATTCACAGGGTATGGTTTTAGCTATTGAAAATGAAGAGGGGAAATTACAGATTTTATCTGTTGATAATTCATTTAAAAATGGTACAAGGGTTAAATAGATTATTTATGACAAAATCAGGAAAGCAATGAGAAAAATATTAGTATTGCTGATTTTATCATTTTATTCTTTATTAGCTCAGACGCCGTTGGAAAAAACATCTTATATCCTAAAAAGTAAGCTCAATTCCATAACTGACAATTCAAAAGTATTAGTTTGGATATTTTTCAGGGATAAGGGAGATAGGCTGAATAAATTTTACACATCACAAAAGAATATAGTCAGTGAATTATCTCTAAAGAGAAGAGCAAAGACTCTAGACAAATCAGCATTAACCGACTATACTGATCTTCCTGTTAATCATGATTATATATCAGAACTTCAATCAGGAGGATTCATTCTAAATCAGATTTCCAAATGGTTCAACGGTGTAAGCGGATACATTACAAAAAAAGAACTTAATAATATATTAGAGTTGCCTTTTATAGAAAGTTCTGATATCGTCTGTCAGTTTAAAAATTATCACGATATTAATGAACCTAAAAATGAGATAAATAATTTTAATACAAATTTCAAACCATATAGGGTGGATTCGCTTAACTACGGTTCTTCCTTACCTCAGCTTCAGCAGATAAATGTCCCTGCTCTTCATAATTTGGGTTACTCGGGGCAAGGAGTTACCATTTGTATAATGGATGCTGGAGTAAGTAGACTGAAACATGAAGTCTTCTCAAATGCTCATATAATTGCAACATATGATTTCGTAAATCACCGTACTTATATTGGGAATGATTCGGGAGGGTTTGGTGAAGGTTCACATGGGACAATGACATTTTCCCTGATTGGTGGGTTTATGCCAGGTCAGCTTATAGGCCCTGCTTATAGTTCAAATTATCTACTTGCAAAAACTGAGAATACTAGTAGCGAGACACCTGTTGAAGAGGATAATTGGATTGCAGCTATGGAATGGGCGGACAGTATAGGAGTTGATGTTACATCAACATCGCTGGGATATTTAGCTTTCGATGATTCTGTTTCGCAATTCAATTATGCATGGCAAAATATGGATGGTAAAACAGCAAGAATAACTAAAGGAGCAGTTTTAGCTGCTCGCAAGGGAATTGTTGTTGTAAATTCTGCAGGTAACGAAGGAGGAAATCCGAACCATAATACCCTGGATGCTCCGGCAGATGCAGATAGCATAATTTCAGTTGGAGCGGTTACGATTGCAGGGGTACGCTCAGATTTCAGTAGTGTAGGAAATACTGTGGATGGAAGAATAAAACCTGATGTTATGGCTCTTGGATCTTCTGATTATGTGGCCGATCCCTCAACAACAAACAATTATATTACCGGAAGTGGGACTTCCTTTAGCTGTCCGTTGGTTGCAGGTGTATGTGCGCAACTTTTATCCTTTGATTCCCTGTTAACCCCTGCTCAAGTAAGAGATGCATTAAGAAACACAGCTTCTCAAAAGAATTTTCCGGATCGTTATATGGGCTGGGGAATTATTGATGCACTTGGAGCATTAAATTATGTAAAAAATTTAAGTGGTGATAGTAATAAACAGGTTGGACCTTCTGATTATATATTATATCAAAATTATCCAAACCCGTTTAATCCTGATACAAAAATAAAATACTATATGCCACATGGTTCGTTGGTTAAAATAACTCTTTACAATGTCCTTGGTAGCAAAGTTAAAACAATTTATGATGGATATTCAGAACAAGGAGATCATGAGTTAACATTAAATGCTTCTAATTTACCCAGCAATGTCTATTTTATAAATTTATCTACCGAAGGTTATCAGAAAACTATAAAAACCACGATACTTAAATAACAATAACCCTTAATTAGCTGTTTTATAACTAATTTACCTTGCTTTTCACAGGGGCAATAACTAAAATTATTAGTTAAAATATTATAATTATCAGGAGAACCATAGAAATGTTATTTCGGAGTACAATTCTTTTCACAATCGCATTAGCTTTCATTTTATCTTCATGCTCACCTCAGCATTCAGATTTAATTGTCGCAAAATATGGCGATAATGAAATAAAATTGAAAGAATTTGAAAATGCCTATGTAAAAAATGTAGGTAGTGTTGAAATTGCAAAAAAAGACAGCCTATCGAAGCTTAAAAATTTTCTTGATCTTTATTTGAATTTTAAGATGAAATTAAGGGATGCCGAAGTTCGTGGGTATGGAGAAGATGAGGCATTAAAACAGGAACTAACAGATTATAAGAAAAAGGTTGGCGTTACCTATCTGCTTGAAAAAGATATTGTAGAACCGGGAATTAAGGATCTCTACAATAAAAGGAAATGGGAATTGAGAGTTAGTCATTTAATGATAAGGCCTGACTCTTCAGGTGAAGAAGCTGCAAGAAAACTAACCCAGGCAATCCTTGATAGCATTAAAAACGGGAAGAGTTTTGAAGAGATGGTATCAAAATATTCGCAGGATGCTTTTTCCAAACCCGTCGGTGGTGATATCTTCTATATAACAGCAGGGCAACTTCCGATTGAGTTTGAAGATGCAGCATATAATACTTCTAAAGGAGAAGTGAATCCATCTGTAATAAGAACGAAATATGGCTTTCATATAATTAAGGTTACCGATAAAAAAGAAAGAGTTCCCCAGATAAGGGCGAGTCATATTTTGGTTTCTTTTAATGATGAAAAGGGTCAGCCAGACACCGCTTTTGCAAAAACAAAATTAGATACTGTGCTCAAACATTTAAAGTCTGGGGAAGATTTTGCTAAAATAGCAATGTTGTATTCAGATGACACAGGGTCGAAACAGCAAGGGGGTGATCTTAACTATTTTGAGCGTAGAATGATGGTTAAGGAATTTGATGAAGCCGCTTTTAAACTTAGTGTCGGTCAGGTATCAGATGTGGTTAAAACTAATTTCGGCTATCATATAATCAAAGTAACCGATAAAAAACCTTATCCGTCTTTTGAAGATGACAAAGAAAACCTAAAAAAAATATTTAAACAAACCCGCTATCAAAGTGAGTACGATTCTTTAATATCTCGCCTTAAAGTGAAATATAATTTTACAATAAATGAAAATAATTTAAAACTTATTACATCCAAGAGCGATTCGGTAAAAGTTGGTGGGGAGCATCCTAAAATGGATGAGATTAAAGATCTGGAAATATTGTCATATGTTGGTGGTAGTATTAAAGCAGTAACTTTTTTAAATCAGCTTAACGGCTCAAATGATTATTTGAACAAATTAATTTCCTTGGATATTCTTAAAAATGCTTCGAATAAATTTGGCGCTGATTACTTACTTGATCAGGAAGCCCTTAATTTAGAAAAGACGAACGCTGAATTCGCAGCTTTAATGGAAGATTACAGGAACGGAATATTTATATTTAAGCTTCAGGATGATGAAGTTTGGAGTAAAATAAATCTTGATAGCACAAGGCTATATAATTATTATTCAGAAACTAAAAACAATTATATGTTTCCCGATAGAATTAATTTCAGTGAAATATTCTCTCGTAAAGATTCATTAATTAATCATTATTATGAACTTTTAAAGAAAGGGGAAAATTTTGATTCAGTTGCATCCAAATATACAGAGCGTCCGGGTTATGCTGAAAAAGCAGGTAATTATGGCCTCGTTGAAATAAATAGCTCTGCATTAGCTGAGGAAGCAAACAAACTAAAATATCCCGGAGATTATTCGGGCCCTTTCGCAAATGCGGGAGGTTATTCAATAGTTAAACTTTTTGTAAAAGAGCCCTCTAGGACAAAAACCTTTGAAGAAGCTAAGGCCGAAGTTTCGGGTGCATTTCAGGAAGCTGAGAGCAAAAGACTAGAACAAGAATATATAGATAAACTAACGAACAAATATAAAGCAGTCATTCATTACGATAATCTTGAGCAAGCTTTTAAAAACGAATAAAGTTATTATAATATTTGTTTCTGCCGTAGTCCTGTTTTCAGGCTGCGGCAAAGAAACTCCTCACAGAGATTTTGTTGCCAAGGTCAATAGTTCCTACCTCTCCAAAGAAGATATACAGTCAATGATTGATTCTGGTCCGGGAAATTATCAATTCCGGAGTGAAATAATCAGAAACTGGATAGACCGTGAATGTCTATACCAGCAGGCTGTTAAAGAAGGGATTATAAATGGGAAAGAATATCTGAAAATAATCGAGGATTCTAAAAAAGAACTTGCAGCAGCATTAATGCTAAAAAAGTTTTATGAAGATGAGGAAGACATTGTCGATGATAAGAAGATTGGAGAGTATTTTAACTCACATAATGATCTCTTCAGGGTAAATAATATAGGGTATCTTTTAAACCGGATCGATTTTTCAAACGAAAATAAAGCAATTCAGTTCCGTACTACAGTAATTGAAAGCAACTGGAATAAAGCTTTCAATGTATTTAAAAAGGAAGCTTTAAAGATTACTATGAATGAATTTTATGATGATCTTGAAATTCATCCGGCAGAACTATTGAGAATTGTTGAGGAATTGGACCCAAAGGAGATAAGCATTGTAATTAATACGGGAGAGAATGATTATTCTGTAGTCCAATTAATTGAAAAATATCAGAAAGGAACAATTCCTCCTTTGGATATCATAAAAAACAAAGTTTTGGCTATGTATAAATCTGATAAAAAAGAAATTCAGTTTAAGGAGTATCTTAAAAAATTATATTTACAAAATGACATAGAAATTAAATAATAGGTTTGAAATGAAAATTAAGATTTTGTCTTTCTTTATTCTTTTTGCGATTCCCTTATTCTGTCAGGAAGTAATAGATAAGATTGTAGCTATCGTTGATAATGAGATAATAATGCAGAGTGAACTCGAATTCCAAGTAGGACTGGTTGCATCACAAAGGAAAATCTCACTTCAAACACCTGGTTTAAAACAACAGGTGCTTAAAACGATGGTGGAAGATAAACTTGTTTATGCTCAGGCAAATCTTGATTCTATTACTGTAACAGATGATGAAGTAGAAAACAGGATCAACTATCAAATACAGGTTTTTACCCAGCAATATGGTTCAAAAGAAAAAGTAGAACAAGCTTACGGAATGAGTATTGAAAAGATAAAACGCGAACTAAGGGATGATGTTAAAAAGAATATAATGGTTCAAAAACTTCAGGAAAAAAATTTTAGTGGCATTGAGGCTTCTAGAAAAGAAGTTGAAGATTTTTATAATAAATACAAAGATAGTATAGGAGTTATTCCTGATAAGGTTAAATTATCCCATATATACAGAAATCCGAAATCGTCCAATGAACAGAAGAAAAAATATTATGATTTTGCCAAAACGATGTTAGATTCAATTAGAAATGGAGCCGATTTCTCCGTAATGGCTAAAAGATATTCGCAGGACCCGGCCAGTGCAGTTAATGGGGGTGACCTTGGATTTGTGAAACGTGGTATATTTTATCCTGAATTCGAAGCTGCTGCCTTTGCTCTGAATATAGGGCAAATATCGGATATTGTTGAGACCCAAGCGGGTTATCATATTATTCAGCTTCTTGAAAAAAGGGGTGAAGCAATCCATACACGTCATATTTTAATAAAAATAAAGAATGATGAACAGGCTGATCTTAGAACAATTGAATTCCTCACTGATCTTCGAGATAGTATTATAAGAAAATTTGATACCTTTGCTGATTATGCCAAGAAGTATTCAGAGGATAAAGAATCAAGCCCCTTTGGAGGAGACCTTGGAACTTTCTATGAATCGCAGTTAGATAAAAATCTTTCAGATATTGTCTCAAAATTAAAGGTAGGCGAAATTAGCTTTCCAAGAAGGATAGAATATGGTCCGGATAATTATGGATATCATATTGTATATCTTGAACAAAAAACGCCACAGCATGTAGCTAATATTGATACTGATTTCCAAGAATTAAAGAAGCTTGCTGATGAGTATAAAAAACAAAAGTTATATGAAAAATGGATTGATGATCTCAAAAATAAAATCTATAATGAAGTAAGAATTTAGCAGGATTAAAATTGAAAGATAATTCTTCTCATGATGATGTTCAGCTTGTTGAAAGGCTGAATGAAACTGTTCAAAAAATTAAGCAGGAAATAGGTAAAGTAATCATTGGGCAGCATTCCATTATTGACCAGCTTTTAATATCGCTTCTTTCAAAAGGGCATTGCCTCCTTATAGGTGTGCCAGGGCTTGCCAAGACTCTTCTAATCAAAACACTTGCTGAAGTTATGGATCTTAATTTTAACAGGATTCAATTTACTCCGGATCTAATGCCAAGTGATATTACCGGAACTGAAATAATTGAAGAGGATTCATTAAGCAAGAAAAGAAATTTCAGATTTATTCCCGGACCAATATTTGCGAATGTTATTCTTGCGGATGAAATAAACAGAACTCCACCAAAGACACAGTCGGCATTACTTGAAGCAATGCAGGAACATAAAGTTACAACAGCAGGCACAACGTATACTTTAGGCGAACCTTTTTTTGTGCTTGCCACTCAGAACCCAATTGAACAGGAAGGAACTTATCCATTACCGGAGGCCCAGCTTGACAGGTTTATGTTTAATCTATGGCTTGATTATCCTTCCTTTGATGAAGAAGTGAAAATTGTTCAGACTACTACCAGCGAGTACGTCCCCAAACTTAGCAAGATAGTTTCAGCAGAAGAAATTATTTTGTTTCAGGATCTGATCAGAAAGGTTCCTGTAGCTGATAATGTAATAGAATTTGCAGTAAAAACTGCAAATACAACTCGTCCTAATAATGGTATTTCACCTAAATTTATTAAAGACTGGGTGAGCTGGGGAGCAGGACCAAGAGCCTCTCAATATTTGATTTTGGCAGCAAAAACAAGCGCTGTTATTACTGGAAGGTTTACTCCGAATATTGATGATGTTAGATCTGCGATGATACCGGTACTAAGACACAGGATAATAACTAATTTCAGCGCTGAAGCTGAGGGGATAAATTCTGTTGAAGTGATTAAGAAACTGATGGTCTGATATTATAATTTTGCTATCTTGTAATTAGAATAGGCGAAATAGATCTCTTTAGTAAATGTTTTAATTACTGTCGCCGTAGGAATTGCCAATAGCATTCCAATAATACCGAACAGCTGTCCCCCTGCGATAATCAATAATATTATAATAATAGGATGGATATCCAGACTTTTGGAAAAAATATACGGTTGGACAATCCCATTATCGAATGCGTAAGTAGCTAAAACCAGAATAATTATAAATGGTGTTCTGGAGAAATCACCGTCCTGAATTAAAGCAATAAGGATAGCTGGAATTCCTCCTATAATTGGTCCGAAATATGGTACCAAGTGACCAAAACCGGCAATTACTCCAAGTGGCAAAGCATTTTGAACTCCTATAAAATATAATCCAAAACCCATTGCACATCCAACGAATGATGCATCAAAAATCCATGCTCGAACGTACCTGCTTAACTGGAATGTAACCTTTTTTACGACATAGTATGATAATTCAAAATATTTATTAGGAACTACATTCAGAATTCCCCGGATAATTTTTTTATTATCTTTTACCATAAAGAAGGTAATAAATGGAACAATTACAAGAATTGCCACTGTTGCTACCAAGCTGGATAGGAATGTTGCTATATAATCAAATGAATTCTCTATCTGAAGCGAAATATAATTAGTAATCTTCTCTTGCAGCTCTACTGATTTAATGATAGGAATAGCTTTGTGAACTTCATTTCCCATATTCCTTAACTTAGAGTCAGTTAAATACTTTTTCACAGTATCGATTAATTGATTCATCTGTTGAATAAAAATCGGGACAAGAAATGAAAATATCAGATAAATAATAAAAATAAATAGAGCAAAAATAATTAGGGTAGAGAAAAGACGGTTAACCCCCTTTTTTTCTAACATTGAAACAAAGGGATCAAATATAAGTGACAAAAGAACCGAGATGGCAAATACAATGAATAGATCAGAAAGAAGATAACATAAATATAAAAATATAAGTATCGCGAGTCCTTTTAATGTAAATCTGGAATATTTATTTAGTATAAATTCATTCATATCATAAACTTACTGATTCTACTCTTTTTATTCCAGGAACTTGTCTAAGAAGCGATCTCTCAATTCCTGCGCGTAAAGTAATAACAGATAAAGGGCAAACATTACATGCACCTGTTAGTCTTACCCTTACAATCCCGTCCTGAGTAATATCCATAAGTTCTATATCCCCGCTGTCTGCCTGGAGGAATGGTCTTATTGAATCTAATGCTTTATTTACTTCACCTCTTAAATCCATTATTACTATTATTCATCTCCCAAAGATATTTCCAGTTCTGGTCCGGCATTCAGGTTTTTTAAATTAACCTGTGCCGCCAGGTTTCTGGATATCTCAATAATCACCTTAGAATTTTCACTGTCTGGAAGATCGTAGACTATTGGTTTCCCTTTATCTCCGCCTATTCTGATTCGGGGGTCAATAGGAATTCCGCCAAGAAAAGGAACATCCAATTCCTTAGCAAGATTTTCACCTCCCCCTAGTCCAAAGATATCATATTTATTACCTGTATCCGGTGCAATAAAATAACTCATATTCTCTATAATTCCGAAAACCGGTACGTTAACTCTTGAGAACATTTTCAGACCTTTTCTAGCGTCAATAAGTGAGACATCCTGTGGAGTAGTCACTATTACCGCTCCTGTTAAAGGAATAGTCTGTACTAAGGTTAACTGAATATCACCCGTTCCAGGCGGCATATCAAATAAAAGGTAATCAAGCTCATCCCATTCAACATCAGTCATAAATTGCTTAACTGCCCCGCTTGCCATTGGACCTCTCCATATTACAGGAGTATTGTCATCAATCAGGAATCCGATTGACATTAATTTGACGCCATAATTCTCCAGCGGGAACATTTTCATTGATCCATTCGATTGATTAATCCTGGGTTTCTCATTTATTCCCAGCATTAAAGGAATGGAAGGTCCATAAATATCAGCATCTATCAGCCCGACTTTAAACCCGTCTTTAGCCAATGCAACTGCAAGGTTAACTGCTACGGTGCTTTTCCCGACCCCTCCTTTCCCGCTAGCAACTGCAATTGTGTTTTTAACTCCCGGCAATGGAGAGTCTTTCTTCATATTCTGGTGTGGAATAACTTTCGTCTCAATATCTAAATAAATAGTTTTATAGGAAGGGAAGTCCTTTTTTATTGCTTCAATAAATTTATCTTTAAGCGAATTGCTTAATTTACTTGAAGGGATTGGCAGTACAAAATTTACAGTAATAGAATCATTGGTAGCATCAACTTTCTTTATTGAATTTAATAGCAAATGATTCTTATTAAAATCCGGATCTTCAACTTTTTTTAACGAAAATAATATTTCACCTTTGGTTACATCTGACATAATTATAAAAGCCCTTAATAATAAATGATAATATGCAAACTTATAAAAATTGGTTTATAAAAAGAATTAGATCTTTGTTTTAGTATAGCTGCCCCCTACTTTTATTGTATGATTCATCAGCCATTCCTGCGAGTCGCTTTTTTTTTCTCCCTCTTCAACTTTTACAAAACGATAGGTCATATCAGATAAAAGTTTCCTGGCTTTAATGTTATCTTTCAAGTAAGTTTTAAGAATGGTCTTTATAAGTGTGTTTTTAAGTTTTTCATCCTGCACAGGGAATATTGTCTCAACCCTTCTATCCAGATTCCTCTGCATCATATCGGCACTACCCAAGAATATATCCTCGTTTCCATTATCAAAAAAATAAAGGATGCGGCTATGTTCCAGAAATCTTCCGACAATACTAGTAACTTTAATATTTTCACTTAGTTCTTTAACCCCCGGAACCAGGCAGCATATACCTCTAATAATAAGATCAATTTTAACTCCATTGTTAGATGCTTCATATAAAGCTGAAATAATATTAGGATCAACAAGGGCATTTAGTTTGAAAATTATTCTTCCTGTGCTGCCATTTTTAACATTTTCAATCTCCCGCATAATAAGAGAAAGTATTTTCTCCCTCATATTGATTGGGGCTACAATCAATTTTCTGAATTCAATTTGTTTGGAATAACCGGTTAGATAATTAAATATTTCGGATACATCTGCGCATATATCTGCATCATCCGTAAAGAGTCCAATGTCCGTATATAGCTTTGCAGTTGCCACATTGTAATTTCCAGTTGAAAGATGTACGTATCTTTTTAACCCATCCGATTCTTTCCTTACAACAAGAGTCATTTTAGCATGTGTTTTTAATCCAACCAATCCATATACAACGTGAACTCCAACTTTTTCTAATTCCCTGGCCCAGAAGATATTATTCTGTTCATCAAATCTTGCTTTTAATTCTACGAGTACTGCTACCTGTTTACCCCTTTCAGCAGCTTCTATCAGGTATTTTAATATCGGGGAATTTGAACCGACCCGATACAATGTTTGTTTTATTGCAAGCACATCAGGGTCATCGGATGCTTGTTTTATAAAAGAAATAACAGGATTAAAGGAATGATAAGGATGATGCAGTAAAATATCCTTTTGCCTTATTATGCTGAAAATATCCTCATCTTCCTCAAAAGTTTTAGGTATAATGGGGTAAAAAGGAGTAGCCTTTAACTGATGACAGGGAAGATCATATAACATTAAAATATCACTTAACCCGAGAGGACCTTCCACAACATGTACGTCATCCCTTCCTATTTGAAGATTTTCTATAAGTGTCTCTATCATAAATTCAGGCATTCTGACAGCAACTTCAAGTCGAACTACCCGTCCAAACCTTCTCTGCCTTATATTTTCCTCTATTACTTTGAGAAGATCGTCAGCTTCGTCCTCCTGCAATTCTATATCGGTGTCTCTTGTAATTCTGAACCGGTGTGCTTCAACAATATCCAGCCCTGGGAATAAGAAATTCAAATTAGCTTTTATAAGATCTTCAACCCATATAAATCTCGCATTAAATTGACCATTTGAGTCAATTTTTTTCGAGGGGTGGATTATCTTATCAATTTGGAGTAATCTGGGAATGATATCCGGGATCTTTAATCTGGCAAAATGGCTCTCACCATTTGGTCTTTTTACAAGAATTGCGAGGCTTAAACTCAAATTTGAAATGTAAGGGAAAGGTCTTCCAGGATCAAAAGCCAAGGGTGTCAAAACAGGTGAGATTTCATTTTTAAAGTAATCAGTTAATATTTCTTTCTCCTCTTTATCCAAATCATCATAATCAAGAATTGATATGCCATTTTCCTTTAATGCAGGTACAATAGTTTCGGTCCATAGACCAAGTACCTCTTTTAACATCGGTTGGATTATTGTTTCTATTTTCAGGATTTGTTCTCTTGGAGTATAACCGTCAATAGATGGCTCAAGAATATTGGCGGCAATCTGTTCCTTCAATCCTGAAATCCTTATCATATAAAACTCATCAAGGTTCGTAAAAAAGATAGAGATGAATTTTATCTTTTCCAGCAACGGCAGTTCCGGATTGATTGCTTCCTCAAGTACCCTTCTGTTAAATTCTATCCAGCTTAAATCCCTGTTAAAAAAATTCTTAGGGTCCTTATATTTCTTTAATAATTCCTTACCTGGCATTTATCATCTTTCATTAATTATTAAAATATAACCTTTTTTTTGCTCTTTTAGAATTTAATTAGTGTAATCCGGCATTTTAATGAATTATTACTGTGACTATTGGCAATTAATTATCCCATATAAGTGAGTAATTTTATATTTAATTGACTAATGATAGAGAATGGAAAAAAAATCAATTATATTCTTTCAAACTGACTTCTCACCTAGTGATGAAGAACTTTTTGGTCTTATTTATAATAATGTTAAGAATTATGCCATAATTATACTTGACCCTGATGGGTATATCATTTCCTGGAATAAGGGGGCAGAAATAATAAAGGGGTATAAAAAGGAGGAAATTTTTCATACTCATTTTTCATTTCTTTATAATCAGGAAGATATTAATAATGATAAACCGAACAATGATCTCAGACATGCTATTGTTAATGGTTTCTTTGAAGAAGAATCTGTCTGGACCAGAAAAAACGGGTTAAAATTTTTTGCAAGCATATCCATTACAACTTTGTTGAACCTTAAAGGTGAAATCAGAGGATTTACAATGATTGTAAAGGATAATGCAAAATATGGAGTTGTAGATGAACGATCGCTGAATTTCAATAATATTCCGAAATCTTTGATAAATCAGAAAACTTCAGATCTAATTAACATAAGTAAAAAATTGGAAGAGGAAATTAACCGACGGTTAAAAATTGAAAATGTTACTCCAATAGAAAATGAAAACATCGAATCCTCCCTTAGAGAAAAAGAAGTACTTCTTAAAGAAATACATCACAGAGTAAAAAACAATCTTCAGATAATATCAAGTCTGCTGAATCTTCAATCAGCGTATATTAAAGATAAAGAGTCAGTCGAATTATTTAAGGAAAGCCAGAACCGTGTAAGATCCATGGCTCTGATTCATGAGAAGCTATACCAGTCGAAAGACATGTCTCAGATTGATTTTTCAGGGTATGTGTCCGAATTAGTAAGTAATCTGTTTAGTTCGTACAGCCTCAATTCTTCACTCATAGCGCTTCATCAGGACATCAGCAATATAATGCTTGGGATCGATCTTGCAATAAATTTAGGCCTGATAATAAATGAACTTGTTTCCAATGCTTTTAAGCATGCTTTCCCTGATGGCAGGAAAGGAAACTTGTATATCAGCATGAAGAAAAATGATAAGAGATATGAACTGATAATCCAGGATGACGGAATCGGTTTCTCTAAGGAGATTGATTTTAGAAAGACTGAATCACTTGGGCTCCAATTAATCATTACTCTGGTTGATCAGATCGGTGGTGAGATTACACTTTCCTCAGATAAAGGATCAAAGTTCATTATTATTTTTAATAATCAATAAAATTCTTTCTACCCACCGTTTACTTTAGTAATAAATAAATTTAAATTCGTAAATTATTACTTTATCTAAAAAATTAAATTTATTTCTCATTATAAATTTTATATTGCATTTATTATTTTCTCATTTATCCGGAAGGAATTAATATGTTTCAAGGGACAGGCACTGCGATAATAACACTCTTTGATGAAGGGCTTAATGTCGATTATAAGGGCCTTAAAAAATTTGTCAGGTTCCAGATTGACAATAGGGTAGACTTTCTGGTTGTTCTTGGTACTACCGGTGAATCACCAGTTATAGATGAGGAAGAAAGAAAAAAAATAATTGATACTGTTATAACAGAAACTAATGGTAAAATACCTATTGTAATAGGTACCGGTTCAAATGATACCAGAAAAGTTGTAAGACTGAATAAAATTGCCGAAGATTACAAGGCAGATGGAGTACTTATTGTTAATCCATATTATAATAAGGGGACCCAGGCCAGTCTTGTTGATCATTATAAACATATTTCCGAAAGAACGCCGCTACCTATAATATTATATAATGTTCCAAGCAGGACGGCGATGAATATGCTGCCTGAGACTATTTTAAAAATACATCAGGCATGTCCTAATGTAGTTGCGGTAAAGGAAGCATGCAGCGATATTTCTCAGATAGCTAATCTGATATCCATGAAGCCTGAGAGTTTAAGCATATTGTCCGGGAATGATGATCAGACTCTCCCCATAATGGCCTTAGGCGGGGTTGGAGTTATATCTGTATTTTCAAATGCATTTCCTATGAAGATGCAGGACATCACCCAAGCTATGCTTAACGGGGACCTGACAAAAGCCAGGGAATTTAATAGCAGATATATGAAGATGATGAATCTCTTATTTATTGAAACCAGTCCTATGCCGATTAAATTTGCATGCAGTTATCTGGGCCTGTGCAAGAATACATTAAGGCTACCTTTAAAGCCAATTACTGAAAATTCCGCAAACACAATAAAGAATGAAATTGACAGGATTAAATAATGCAGGTTAAATATGGAATTATAGGTGGATCAGGCAAAATGGGGAGAGAGATTGAATCCCTGTTTGATGAAGCCGGACATAAATGTGTTTTCAAGTTTGATGTTATAGGAGAATGGAAATCGGGAAACCCGCAGGTAATAATTGACTTCTCTCTTCCTCAGGCACTTAATAATACAATATTGTATGTAAAAAAATTTAATATTCCTCTTATTATAGGAACGACAGGGTTATCTGTTGAACAAATAGAGTCATTGAAAACCTTGAGCAGGAATGTCCCGATCGTTCAAAGTTATAATTTTTCCATCGGTATGCAGATGCTACTCAAATGCACTGAAATGCTGAAAGAAAATCTACCGGACTGGGATGTTGAAATAAGCGAAACTCATCATCGATTTAAAAAAGATAAACCATCCGGAACTGCATTAATGATTAGGAATGTACTAGGTAAAAATGTAAATATTTCTTCATTAAGAATCGGAAACGTACCAGGAGATCATACTGTATATTTTGGAAGTCTGGGTGAGGTAATCAGTATAAAGCACTCGGCTACTTCCCGAAGAACTTTTACTGAAGGAGTGCTTAAGTCGGTTCAATTTGTTATGGGTAAAAAGAAAGGTTTATATTCATTCAATGATGTTCTCTTTCAAAATAAAAGGAAATAATGAACTCATACGAAGTGATAAATTATATAGCCAATTCAAAGCGTAAGACTCCTCTTAAGGTATTCATAAAAGGAGATTTGGGCAAAGTTGATTTTACTGATATGGAATATTACGGTGACAGCAATTGGGGTATTCTGTTTTGTGAATTAACAGCTTTTAATGTATTTATTGAAAAGAATAAAACATTGATTAAAGAATATAAGATAGAAAGCGACAGAAGAAATTCTGCAATACCGCTAGCCGACCTAACAAAATATAATGCACGTATTGAGCCAGGGGCAGTAATAAGGGAAATGGTTGAAATAGGAGATAATTGTGTTATTATGATGGGAGCTGTCCTGAATATCGGTGCAGTTATTGGTGCAAGGACAATGATAGATATGAATGTTGTAGTAGGAGGGAGGGCTATAGTCGGTCAGGATTGCCATATAGGTGCGGGTACAGTGTTAGCCGGCGTTATTGAACCTCCTAATGCTGAACCGGTAATTATTGAAGATAACGTACTAATCGGAGCAAATGCAGTGGTACTTGAGGGGATTAAGGTAGGTAAAGGAGCAGTTGTAGCCGCAGGTTCTGTAGTAGTTAAAGATGTTGATCCAAATACGGTAGTAGCGGGTGTTCCGGCAAAGGTTATTAAGATAGTGGATGACAAAACAAAAGCCAAGACAATCCTTATAGATGAATTAAGAAAATTATAGGAATCATATTGAAAATTGTAGTACAAAAATACGGGGGCAGTTCTGTAGCTGATGCTGATAAGATTAAGAATATTGCCTCCAAAATATATGAGAAGGTAAAGGGGGGATACAAAGTAATTATAGTAGTTTCTGCTATGGGCAAATCCACAGATGGGCTTATTAATCTTGCAAAACAGATATCTCTTCATCCTGATCCCCGCGAGCTAGATATGCTGCTTGCAACCGGGGAGCAGGTATCAGTCTCACTTTTGTCAATGGCATTAAAGGAATTGGGATTAAGAAGTAAATCCCTTAATGCTTTCCAGGCAGGGATCAAGACAACTGATGATCACAATGAAGCAAAGATCTTAAGTTTTGACAGCGAAAAGATTCTGATGTTACTTGAAGATCTTGACTCATTGGTAGTAACAGGTTTCCAAGGAGTAACCGAATCAGGAGAAATGACTACCTTAGGGAGAGGCGGTTCAGATACTTCAGCAGTTGCCCTGGCAGCAGCTCTTCAAGTAGACTGTGAAATATACAGTGATGTTGCCGGTATTTATTCAATCGATCCCCGACTTTATCCAACAGCTAAAAAGCGTAAATTTATTGCATATGACGAGATGCTTGAGATGTCAATTCTTGGAGCAAAAGTTCTTCACAGCAGATCAGTTGAGATAGCCAAAAAATTTGATATTAAGATATATTGCGGTTCATCATTTATAAATGAAGAAGGAAGTTACGTGGTAAACGAAAATATAATAATCGAAGAACCTGTAGTTACAGGATGCAGTGTTGTCGAAAATGAAACACAGGTCTTTATTAAGAATCTACCAGTTGACTACAGGATTGTAACATCGATCTTTGAGAAGACTGCTGCTGAAGGTCTTAATGTCGATATGATATCTATTATTAATACCGATTCAAATCTTGTAGTTTCATTTACTATAGTTGAATCAAAGAGAGAACAGATGGAGAATGCACTTAATAAGGCATTTGAAGGAATGCTCTCCCATGAAATTGAATATCACACCGGTTATGTAAAACTTTCGGTTGTAGGGATCGGTATGAGGTCTGGTATTGGAGTAGCCTCTTCATTCTTCCGTGCATTACAGGATATTCCGATTAAATTAGTCACTACATCGGAAATAAAAATATCCTGTCTTATCGAAGCACAACATAAAGAGCAGGCAATTAATGCAATTGTTAAAGAATTTAATCTATAAATGGCAGATATTCTAACACCGGCGGAGCTCCGTCATACACTGCATCAGTTTCCCGAGTTAATGTTCGAGGAATATAAGACCACTAAAATTCTCCTTGAAAATATATCAGGAATGGATAATATTAAAATCCTTCGTCCTTTAGAAACCGGACTTATTGCTGAGTATAAAGTGAATGACGGGGATTACTATCTTTTCAGGGCAGATATTGATGCGCTTCCGATTAAGGAGGAAACTGAGACACCCTTTGCTTCCATGAACAATTTTATGCATGCATGCGGTCATGATGTTCACACATCAATATTATATGGACTATTATGGCATGTAGTAAACAACAAAATCAATAAGAACATATTGTTTCTTTTCCAGCCAGGGGAAGAGGGAGGAGGGGGAGCAGAGAAAATAATCAATTCCGGAGTTCTTAATAATTATAATATTAAAAAGGCATTTGCTCTTCATGTAACCGATGAATATGAACAAGGAACTATTGCCTCAACTCCGGGAATCTTATTTGCTTCTGCGTATGAAGTTGATATTGAATTTTTTGGTAAAAGCGCCCATGTAGCCTTTCCTGAAAATGGAAAGAATGCCTTTGAAGCCTTAACTCTTTTCCTTAGCAGAGTAAAAGATCTGATAAAAGAGGAGAAGGAAAAAGTAATATTCGGCTATGGCAGGATAGAATCCGGTGAAGTAAGGAATATTATCCCTGCATATGCAAAAATTGAAGCAACCATCCGAACATTAAGCAGGGCTAAATCAGAAGCATTCTTTAATAAAATAATCGTTTTACTCGGAACTATAGAAAAGGAAACAGGCATTAAGTGTACGATAAGTGCGGGTTCTTTATACACTGAAGTTGAAGTAGATAAACCTTTATTTGAGGAGTGCAAAAAAGCATTAAGCGGGAAATTCAAGTTTATAGATTGTTCTTATAAAATGACGGGGGAAGATTTTGGCTTTATATCAAAGCTATATCCTTCATTTATGTTCTGGTTAGGAACGAGGACCGAAGTTGAATTCGGGTTACATAATCCGAAGTTCATTCCTGATGATTCAGTAATCACGAAGGGGATAGATATTTTTAAAGTTATACTTAATGAGGTTTAGATGAACAAAATAGAAGTTGGCATATTAGGTGCAACAGGGAGTGTAGGACAGAAATTTATACAACTGTTAGATAATCACCCGTACTTTAAAGTGGTAGAAGTAGCAGCTTCAGACAGATCTGCCGGGAAGAAATACTCAGAGGCAGTCAATTGGTTTCTTGCTACTCCAATACCATCCGATGTTGCCGGGTTAACAGTTCAGACGTGCGAGCCAAAATTAAAGAGCCGTCTTGTTTTTTCGGCTTTAGATGCAAGTATCGCAGGTGAAATCGAATCCGCATTTGCAATGAACGGTTATATGGTAGTTTCCAACTCTAAAAATCACAGGATGGATAAGGATGTACCGCTTCTTATTCCTGAAGTTAATCCTGATCATCTTGAGCTTATTAAATTACAGCCCTATGGAAAGGGGTGTATTGTTACAAACCCGAACTGTTCTACAATTGGATTAGTAATTGCGCTAAAGCCCCTTGCTGATAAGTTCGGATTGGAAGCAGTTAATGTTGTCACCATGCAGGCGCTATCCGGTGCAGGTTATCCGGGGGTATCTTCCCTTGATATTATTGATAATGTTGTTCCCTTTATTGGCGGAGAAGAGCCGAAGCTTGAAACAGAGCCGCTGAAGATATTAGGCAAATTTATCGGGCAAGGGGTAAGTTCATACAATATGAAAATCAGCGCACAAACAAACAGGGTTGCGGTGATTGACGGGCATACTGAGGCAGTGCAGGTAAATCTGAAAACCAAAGCTGCAAAGGAAGAGATAATAAAGGTCTGGAAAGAATTTAAAAGTATACCCCAAGAGTTAAATCTTCCATTTGCTCCCATAAAGCCCATTTATTATTTTAATGAAGATAAATACCCGCAGCCAAGACTACACAGGGATATTGATAAAGGAATGGCTGTTTGTATAGGAAGATTAAGGGAATGTAATCTGTTCGATTATAAATTTATTGTCCTTTCGCATAATACAGTAAGGGGTGCGGCGGGCGGCGCTATATTATGTGCTGAACTTATGAAAGGGAAAGGATATTTATAATTTTTCAGTCTGAATAAAGGAGATATATTTTCAGTTTCGTTTAAGAGGTGAAGCGACCTATTCAGCTATTAAGAATAAACCGGGAAACTTCTTCTGTACCTATGTGCAGATTCTTTCTTCTTATGTTCTCGGTATAATAAGAATGTTTTTCTTTATTTTTAATGAGATCTGCGATAATTAAGGGGAGTTTATTTATATCTCTTTCAAAGATTCCCATATTATTATCACGAATGAATTCCATATTTCCCTTTTCCTGTCCCCAGATATAGTCAATAACAATAGGCATTTTCTGAAGGTGCAATATTTCCATCATTGCAGAAGCGCCTGCTTTAGTTATAACAAAATCGGATATATTCAGGAGATCATAAATAAAGTCGACATAACCGAATACCTGAACATTTTGTTCTTCATACTGCTGTTTTAACTTTGTTGATTCTATAAATAAATCATTATCCTTTCCGCAGACTATTCCGATGTTAATACCGGGATTGGATTTTAGCAGAAGTTCAAGAATTCTTTTACCGTTAGGGATCCCATCGCCGCCGCCAAAAATCAGGACCATCTTCATAGATGCCTCAAATCCATATTTCTTTTTTAGTGCCGGAAGATCTTCAGCAGCAACAGGAGTAGCGAATCTGGCATCAAGCAGGAATGGAAACACATGGAGGTTTTGTTTGGGGATGTTCTTCTTTAATGCATGCAGTTTTAATCTCTCGCTAAACAGAATAAAATTCTGCTTTTTATTTACAAACCAGAAGGGGTGTGCTGTAAACGGATCAGTAACAACAGTAAAGACATCAATCTTTAGACTATATTTCTTAATAATTGAATAAACGGGGCGTATAAGGAAAAAATGAAATATTATGATCTTTTCAGGTTTTTCTTCAAGTATCCTTTTCTTAAGATATGGGATAATAGAAGGGGAGAGGACAATATCATTAATTACAGTAACTAATGGGATATGATATAATGCATAGAGAAATTCATAAAACCATTTACCCCCACTTTGAAGTTTTCTATAACCATCCTCAATAAAAAATTGTATGATCTTATGGGCTTTTTCAAATCCGTTGATAAGTACCGGATCAACAGATCCTGATGATAATTTATCGATACAGGAAGCTATGGATTTTGCAGGAGCTAAATGTCCTCCCCCTGTATTCAGATATAATAAAAAATATTTCTTTTTTGTTTCAGTCATACTATTATTTTGTAACCAGAGCATTAAATATACTATTCTTTTCAAAATTTACCTGTTTTTATTGTATAATCATTATGTACGGCATAAGGCACTTTGGGGGAAAATTATAGATGCAGAGGGGGTTAGTTCTTTATATTTATACAAGGCAAGGTGTATGGTGTAAAATGATTAGCCATGTAAGGTTCGGTAATAAATGTTTAACGGGAAATGAACGGAATATGATAATGAAACGTATGGTAAGCTGACAGGAAATGGATATAGATTGATTTGAAATTTATAAGAAATAACTGCCTGCGGATTCCTATGCCCAAATAAGTAATTATTTTATAATTACTTATTGCTGTAAAAGTATATTCCTTATAAAGCTAAAGGGATAAAAATTTATAAAATTACATGAATGGTAAATAATTATAGGGAATTATACTTAATTTTACACTCAGTTTATCAATCAATAAGGTATATACTTTTATGAAAAAATTGTTTTCCCTCCTGCTTTTATTTCCTCTGTTTATATTTGCGGGACCAGATCCTAAAGATACAGACAAAGGTTTGGATCAAAAGAACATTGATCAATCAGTAAGCCCTGCAGTTGATTTTTATCAATATGCAATAGGTAACTGGCTGAAAAATAATCCCATTCCCGATGAATACACAAGATGGGGAAGTTTTGAAATCCTTGCTGAACAGAACAATAATGTATTGAAAGAAATACTAGAATCAGCAGCTACAAAATCATCTCTGAAAGGTTCCAACCAGCAGAAAATAGGAGACTATTATTTTGCAGGTATGGACACAGTTAAAATTGAAAAGGATGGATACAAACCTATCCTTGCACAGCTAAAGGCAATTAAAGGAATAAAGACTAAAAAAGATCTTTATAAAGAAATTGCTTTTCTTCATCTTCGTGTAGACAGTCCATTCTTCGGATTTGGTGTTGGGGCTGATGCAAAAAACAGCAGTATGAATATTCCGCATATTTTTCAAAGCGGTTTAGGTTTACCTGATAAGGACTATTATCTAAACGATGACGCACGCTCTAAGGAAATAAGGGGAAAGTATATTCAGCTTATGGCCAATATGTTCAAGTTAGTGGGCATAAAAGAAGCCGATGCAAAAAAAGATGCCAATAAGGTGATGGAAATTGAAACCAGGTTAGCTAAAGGATCCTCTTCAAGAGTAGAGAGAAGAGATCCTGTAAAGAATTACAATAAAATGAGTTTTGATTCTCTTAAAGCAATTTCACCAGATATCGACTGGAAACTTTATTTTACCAGTCTTGGAATCAGCACTCCATCAGAATATAATGTAAATCAGCCGCGTTTCATAAAGGAAGTAAGTGCATTATTAAAGGATGTAAAGATAAATGATCTTAAACCATATTTAAGATGGAACCTGATAAGGGGATCTGCAAATTATTTAAGTTCCGCATTTGTAAATGAAAATTTCGAGTTTAGCGGCAAATTTATGCAGGGAGCTAAAGTAATGCAACCAAGGTGGAAAAGAGTTATGCAAGCCACCAACGGAGCATTGGGAGAGATTCTGGGTGAAGTATATGTTTCTAAAACCTTTCCTCCAGAAGCAAAAGAAAGGGCAAAGAATATTGTTAATAATTTAATCTCTGCTTTAAATGAAAGGATAACAAATCTTGACTGGATGGGGAGTGATACAAAGAAAGCAGCACTAAATAAATTAGCGGCAATTACAATTAAAATAGGTTACCCTGATAAATGGAAGGATTATTCGGCACTTCAGATGTCGAGAAATTCATATTTTGAAAATGATATGAATGCAAGTGAATTTTTGAACAGGCAGGATTTTGATAAGATTGGTAAGCCGGTAGATAAGACTGAATGGGGAATGCTGCCACAGACGGTTAACGCATATTACAACCCGGTAAACAACGAAATAGTATTTCCCGCAGCTATTTTACAGCCGCCTTTCTTTAATGTTAATGCTGACGATGCGGTAAACTATGGCGGAATGGGAGTTGTAATCGGTCATGAAATAACACACGGATTTGATGACTCAGGCAGAATGTATGATGCACAGGGGAACATAAAAGACTGGTGGACTGAATCCGATGCGAAGAATTTTGAGGAACGTGGGAAAGCTATAGTAAATCAGTTTAATTCAATTGCAGCGATTGATACTTTCCATGTAAATGGTGCATTAACAGAAGGTGAGAATATAGCAGATTTGGGAGGGTTAAAAATATCGTTAACCGCTTTAAAGAAAACCGATGAATATAAGAGCGGTGAAAAGATAAACGGTTTTACTCCAGTGCAGAGATTCTTTCTTAGTTTTGCCCAGATATGGGAAAATAATATAAGAGACGAGGCATTGAAGCTAAGGTTAAAGACCGACCCACATTCACCCGGAAAGCAGAGGGTTAATGCTCCGTTAAGCAATATGCCCGAATTCTGGGAAGCATTTGGTGTAAAGCCAGGTGATCCTATGAGAATGCCAGACGCTAAACTAGTAAAGATCTGGTAAGATTATTGTAAATAAGAGAGAGTTTCAAAGCTCTCTCTTATTTCATTTCAGCAGTTACATTAGCGAAGTAATTTTTCTACAGTAAAATTTCCTTCCCATTAAATAATAGTATAATGTTTTATAATTTTACTTGACTTATTAGTGATAATTTTATACTATTTAATATTCAGATTTCCTGCCGCAGATACACAATCCCGATGAAATTGAGTGCGCTAAAGTGTGGTAAAGTGCGCTTAAGTGCGCTAAAATACGGTAATAAGCAGGTGAAAAGCAGAGCACCGACAGGAACTCCTTCGAAGGAAGGGGGAATAGGGGCATTTACTTATTACAGGATATAAAGATGAGGGACCATAAGAAATAAAGGGGTGTTTTTTTGATGGAATCAAGCTCAGGGTGCAATAATTACAGCCCAGGGTACATTTAATGCCTCCTGAAGAAGAAACGAGCGTAAAAACGATATATTATAAGCGGAGCGGGGGAAATATTGTAAAGGTTTGAAAAATAGTGTCAGGAATAAATCCTGACACTATTGAGATAAATTATTTGTAGGAATGTAAGACTTTCATATAATTAGCTCTTTCGAACTGAGCGGGGTCAGCAATGTTCATGTAACTCATACTTCCTCGCATCTTATCGAGGGATTCATATTCGTGTTCTTCCATCCAGGCAGACATATCATTTATAACTTGTTTGATTTGTGGTATCCCATATTTCAGCAAGCAGGATAGCATCTGAGTAACTTTAGAGCCTGCCATAATCATCTTTAAGGCGTCTTCGGCAGTGTAGATTCCG